>JANRJB010000101.1:0-17515 GCA_033764265.1 Rhodospirillaceae bacterium
GCTGGATTGGCGGGACCTTCGTTTCAAATTGAAATCTCACTAAAGGAGTGCCGCGATAACTTGGAAGCGGCCATCAATGCACTGAATCGCGTCAATGTCTGATCCAGCCACAAAGCTCCTGGACGATCGAATTCAGAAAGCAGTCGATCAGGCTCTCGAGCGAACCACGCGAAGCGCGGAGACCGGAAGCGGCGGAACCGGAGGAGGCGACATGGAGCGACGGATCACAGCGATCGAACAATCGCTCGAATTGCTTCGAGCGGATACGAGCGGGCTGATGGAGTCGTCCGGCAAAATCCAGTTGGATGTCGCGGAGATCAAGGGCAAGCTGTCGCAAATGCCGACGGGGTTTCAATTCATCGGCTGGATGGCTGCATTCGGAATATCGCTGATTGCCCTGGTTTTCGCTGCTCTGAAGTTTTCTCAGCCTTGACGATATTCACAACAATCCCTGGCTCTTGAACGAGACATAGCCGCCGCGGCCGACGACGACGTGGTCGTGCAGCGTCAGGCCGACCGCAGCGCAGGCGTCTTTCACCTTGCGCGTCATGTCGATGTCGGCTTGCGAGGGGCGCGGATCGCCCGACGGGTGATTGTGCACCATGATGACGGCGCTGGCGTTGGCCGCCAGCGCACGGCGGACCACCTCGCGCGGGTACACCGCGGTGTTATTCACGGTGCCGCTGCTCTGCACCTCGTCGCGGACAAGCCGATTCTTGGCGTCCAGATACAGCACGCGGAACTGCTCCACTGAATCGAACGCCATCTTGGCTTTGCAGTAATCGACCAGCGCTTGCCAGGACGCGATCACGGGCGCGTCGAGCGCGCCCGCCCGCAACAGCCGCTGCGCGCCGGCCTGGACCGCTTTCAGCGTCGTCACGGCCACATCCTTGATATCGTCGAACTCGCGCAACTTGACGGGGTCGGCCGAAATGACTTCGGCGAACGAGCCGAAGTGGGCAATCAGCGCCTTGGCGATCGGCTTGGTGTCCTTGCGCGGAATGGCCGAGAACAGCAGCAGTTCCAGTAGCTCGTAGTCGGGCAGGGCGTCCGGACCGCCCTGCAGAAAGCGTTCGCGCAGCCGTTCGCGATGCCCGTGATAGTGCGGTGCGTCGGCTGATGCTTCCGAGGCGACCGGGAAAAGGTCCGGGCCGGCGACATCGCTCAGGCCCGGTTCCCGCGTGCGGCGCGACGAGGGGCCCTTGCGCGGCATCGGTCAAAACGGCGCGGGTGGCGCCGGTTCCAGCTCCGGCCCGTAGGGCGGGAAGGTGAAGCCCTTGGGCGACAGGGTGAAGATTTCCACGCCCGTGTCGGTCACGCCGACGGTGTGTTCGAACTGGGCCGACAACGACTTGTCGCGGGTCACCGCCGTCCAGCCGTCGTCCAGGATTTTGGTATCGTAGCGCCCGGCGTTGATCATCGGTTCGATGGTGAAGATCATTCCGGGTTCCAGCCGCAAGCCTTCACCGCGTTCGCCGAAGTGCATGACGTTCGGCGGCTGATGAAACACCTGGCCGATGCCGTGGCCGCAGAAATCGCGCACCACCGAAAAGCGCTCGCCCTCCGCGTAGCTCTGGATGGCGTGACCGACATCGCCCAAGGTGGCGCCGGGGCGCACCGCGGCGATGCCCCGCATCATGGCCTGGTAGGTGACCTCGACCAGCCGGCGGGCTTTCAGCTTCACGTCGCCGACGAAGTACATCCGGCTCGAATCGCCGTACCAGCCGTCGACAATAGGCGAGACGTCGATGTTGACAATGTCGCCGTCGCGCAAAACGCGATCACCCGGAATCCCGTGGCAGACCACGTGGTTGACGGACGTGCAGATCGACTTGGGGTAGCCCCGGTAGTTGAGCGGCCCCGGCACCGCGTTGTGGGCCACGTGATACGCGTGGCAAAGCCGGTCGATTTCGGCGGTCGTGACCCCGGGGCGGACAAAAGGCGTAATGAAATCAAGGATTTCGGCAGTCAGGCGGCCGGCTTTGCGCATGGCGGCGAAGGCCTCGCCGCCGTGCAGCTGAATCTCCCGTGGACGCGTAAGAACCGCTTCTTTCATCGCCAGATTCATCGCTTTGCGAGGCCAATATCCGTGGTTTCCCAGCCGGATAGGAGCCTATTTGGGCAAATCCATGGTTAACGGCCGGGCGATGGTTATACCATCGGGGCGAACCTCACAACCATAACAGAACGCCTCCACGCCGGCGGCCAAGGCGTCTTTCAGGGCGGCGGCGTAGGCTGGGTCGATATCGGCGGCGATGGCGAAGCGGTCGGCATCGCCGCGCTGCACCAGGTAGAACATCGCGGCCCGCGCCCCGGCGGCGACCATGTCGGACAATTCGCGCAAATGTTTGGCGCCGCGCTCGGTGACGGCATCAGGAAACTCCGCAGGCGCGTTCTTCCCCGGCGCGCGCTTCATGGTGACATTCTTGACCTCGACATAACACGGCGGCTTGCCGGGCGATTCCAGCAGCACGTCGATGCGCGAGTTCTTGCCGTACTTCTGCTCGCGTTTCAGATCGCGATAGCCCATGAGCGGGGTGATTGCGCCGTCAGCGATCGCCTCGGCGACCAGCCGATTGGGATGGCCGGTATTGATGCCGACCAGCGCGCCCATCACTTCGATGATTTCCCAGGTGTAACGCAGCTTGCGCTCCGGATTGTTCGCGGGCGATAGCCAGACGCGCGCGCCCGGTTCCTTCACCGACAGCATCGAACCCGAATTGGCGCAATGGGCTGTGACGGTTTCGCCGTTTGCCAGCTTCACGTCGGCGAAGAACCGCTTGTAGCGCTGGATCAACCGGCCCTCGATCAACGGCGCGTCGAATTTCATGGTTTGGTTCCGTGAATGATGACTTCATTGCCGCCCAGAGCGTCGGCGAGGCGTGCGGCCGCACTGCCCGGGCGCAGGGCCTTGGGCTGGCCGGCGTGCGGCGTCCAGGCGGTCAGCGTGACGATCTGGAAGGTGGCGACCAGCCGGCCGCGCGAGTCGGCAAAGCGCTCGGCGTAAATCTGGCCGGCCAGGGCGAACAGTTCCCGTGGTGGTGGGTGGCGGACCCGTTCCCGCACGGCATTGGTCTCGCCCATGGCACGCAGGTCGGCCATCAGCCGAAAAATGTCAGGGTAGGTGACGACGATGGTGTCGGCATCCACTACCGGCAAGGCAAATCCCGCGCGCTGAAGCAACGCTCCGGCGTCGCGCACGTCGGCGAAGGGCGATACCCGCGGGCTGGCGCCGCCGGTCAGACGGGTTTCGGCCTCCAACAGGCAGCTGCGCAACTCACTCAGGGTGTCACCGCCAAAGATCGATGCCAGCAGCAGGCCGTCGGGTTTGAGCGCGCGGCGGAGCTGCACCAGCGCGCCAGGCAGGTCGTTGGTCCAGTGCAGCGCCAGATTCGAGAGCACGAGATCAATGATGCCGTCGGCGACCGGCAAGACTTCTTCGTCGGCGCAGAAGACAAGGCCGTGGTTCGCGCGGGCGCGGCGGGCCATCGCGGCGGACAGGTCGCATTGCACCAGCAGCTTGACCCGCGCCGAACCCGACAACGCGCGCGCCATAACGCCGTCGCGGCAGCCAAGGTCCAGGGCCAGCTCGAACGTCCGAGTGGTGTCATCGATCCGATCGACCAGACGCGCCGCGCTTTCGGCGAACAGAAATCCGCTGTGGTCGATGTGCGCGGCCGCGCGGTCGCGGTGCCGGCGGACCAGGTTGCGGTCGAAGATCAGCATGCTGTCGGCCATGGCGGCTGTTATGGCATGTTTGGCGGAACGCTTGAAGAAAGGGGGGAGATCGAAGGTCATGGACACGACCGCTTTGTCCGCGCTGGTCGACAAAGTGCTCGGCGCTGGCCGACGGGCCGGCGAGGCGGCCTTGGACGCGGTCATGCCGCCGCAGTGCTTGGCCTGCGGCGCGTCGGTGGACCGTCACGGCGGCCTGTGCGCCGCCTGCTTCGGTAAGGCCGTTTTCATCACCCGACCCTATTGCCGGATTTGCGGATTGCCGGTGCAGAGCTTCAGCGACGACGACGTCACCTGCGGCGCTTGCCTGCGCGATCGGCCTGCGTACCGCCAAGCTCGTGCGGTGCTCGTCTACAACGAAACCGGCAAATCGTTGGTGCTGGCGTTGAAGCACGCCGACCGGACCGACCTCGCTTCGCATCTCGCAGGCTGGATGATGCGCGAGGGGGCCGACATTGTACGCGGCTGCGACGTAATTGTGCCGGTGCCGATGCATCGCCGCCGGTTGTGGCTGCGGACTTACAATCAGGCGGCGCTGCTGGCGCGTGCGTTGGCGAAATGCGCGCAACGGCCGATGCTGCCCACCGACCTGATCCGCGCGCGGGCGACGCCGAGCCAGGGCCGGCTCGATCGCGCGGCGCGGCGGCGCAACGTGGCTGGCGCGTTCAAGGTAATCCGCCCGGCCGCGGTGCGCGGCAAGGCCATCCTGCTGGTGGACGACGTGCTAACCACCGGCGCGACCGCCGACTCCTGCGCCCGCGCCCTGCTACGCGCCGGCGCCGTGGCGGTCGACGTGTTGGTACTGGCACGGGTGCCCGCGCCTGGCGCGTAGCACCTTACTCCGCGGCCAGGAAACCGCCGCACGCCCGTTTGCGGCGCGCGATCTCGTCTTCGGTCAAATCGGGCGTGATCCGGCATAAATCGTCAACATCGGTCTTGCGCGTTTTCCGTCCGCTCCAGCGGTACGGCAGACGCATCAGCGGCCGGTCAAGCCGAACGAGCGGCAAGGCGAGCGCGCGGAATTTATCGGCCACGGCCATAAACGTCAGCTCTTCCAGGTATTGAAGCCCGCATCCAGGCGGAATGTCGAACCACTCGGCCGCGACGATGGGCCCTGCGTCCACGACTGCCGTCATTTCGTGAACCGTGATGCCGAACCGGGCGGCACCGTCGTACAGCGCGAACACGCTAGGGAAGCGGCCGGGATATTCGGGCGGTCCCGGGTGGAAGTTGTAGGCGCCGGCGCCGAACGCAGCCAGCGTGACGGCCGGCACGATGACCGAACTGCAGAACGAGACCAGGCGGCTTGCGCCGGCGCTGGTCGCAACCAGGCGGTCAAGGTCGGCCGCGGTAAGGGCGGCGTCGATGGCGATGGTCGCATCGGCGGCGCGCAAGATTCCGGCAAGGACCGGGGCCTCGGCCTCGCCGGTCAGCAAAATGATCCGCCGCATGTTCAACCTGCCCGCGTTCGGCTCGCGCCACCTTGAACTTGCCACAGTGCCGCCGTCGAATGCACACTCGATTCGCACGTTACCCGCACCTTTGCGCCCATGGCCAAGATCGAAATCTACACCTCGCCCTTCTGCGGCTATTGCCACCGCGCCAAAGCCCTGCTGACGCGCAAGGGGGCCGCATTTACCGAGTTCGACGTCATGGCCGATGCCGCCAAGCGCGCCGAGATGACGGCACGGTCGAACGGTGGTCGCACGGTGCCGCAGATATTCATCGACGGACGGCATATCGGCGGTTGCGACGATCTATACGCACTCGACACCCAGGGCGGCCTCGATCCGCTCTTGGCCGCGCGCTGACCGATGAACGCTCCGGGCCCGCCGACGTTTCGCGTCGCATGCTTGCAAGTGAACGCCGGCAACGACATGGCCGCGAACATCGCCGCGGCCACGGTGCTGGCCCGTAATGCCGCATCGCAAGGCGCGCACCTGGTGCTGATGCCCGAAAACGTTGCGATGATGGAGTGGGGCAGGGCGGCGATTACCGCCAAGGCGATGCGCGAGACGGAACACGCTGCGTTGACAGCGTTCCGCGCGCTCGCCCGTGAACTCAAGCTTTGGCTGCATTGCGGCAGCCTCGCGGTCCTGCGCGACAACGGCAAGGTCGCCAATCGCACCTACATGGTCGATCCCGATGGTGCGGTCATCGCGTCCTACGACAAGATCCACATGTTCGACGTGGACCTCGGCAACGGCGAACGCTACGCCGAAAGCTCGACGTTCGAGCCGGGCGCAGACCTGAAGTGGGTCGACCTGCCCTGGGGCCGGCTGGGGTTGACCATCTGCTACGACCTGCGCTTCCCGCACCTGTACCGGCGTCTGGCCCAGGCCGGCGCCGACTTCCTGACGGTGCCATCGGCCTTTACCCAGGTGACCGGTGAAGCCCATTGGCACGTTTTGCTCAGGGCGCGCGCGATCGAGACCGGCTGCTACATGTTCGCGCCGGCGCAGACCGGCACTCACGCCGGCAACCGCAAAACCTATGGCCATGCCCTGATCGTGGGCCCCTGGGGCGAGGTGCTGGCTGACGCCGGCACCGCGCCGGGCGTGATTCTGGCCGACATCGACCCGGCCCAGGTGGCGGCGGCCCGCGCAAAAATCCCCGCCCTGGCGCTTGATGCCCCGGTATTCCGATTCAACAAGGAGCCGGGTGCCTAAATCCGTCGTTTACGTGTGAAATGACACACTGTTGATCACACCCGACGTACCCCGTATGTGATGCTGCACTTCGGACGGCGCGCGACCCCACGGTTTGCCTGAATGATCCTGTACGACCTGATCTGCGAGAACGAGCACGAATTCGAATCCTGGTTCAGGAATTCGAACGCCGTTGGCCGATTGACCAAGGCCGGTCAGGTCGTATGCCCCGCGTGTGGCACGACCAAGGTGCAAAAGGCCCTACAGGCCCCGGCAATTCCGCGCAAGTCGGCGCTGAAGACCTCGCTGCCCGTGCCGGCCAAAGCGGCCAATACCGCCGAGGTCGCCAAAGCGATGGAAAAGATGACGCAGGCCTTTACCGAGCTGCGCCAGACCATCGAGAAAAATTTCGAGAACGTTGGCGACAAGTTTCCCGAAGAAGCCCGGAAGATTCACTACAAGGAAGCCCCTGAGCGCGGCATTTACGGCGACGCCTCGCCCGAGCAAGCCAAGGACCTGATCGAGGAAGGCATCAAGGTCTATGCATTGCCGTGGCCGAAGCGAACCAATTCCTGAACGGCGACGCGGGCGGTCATGGCCGCGTCGCGAAGATCATGTAGTTCACATCGAGATCGCGGCTGACCGACCAGGCGTCCGTCAGCACGTTGTAGCTCATGCCCGCAACTTCGCCGATCTGCAGGCCACCGCCGCGCAGCCCGGCCGCCAGTTCGCTGGGGCGGACGAATTTGCTCCATTCGTGCGTGCCGGGCGGAAGCCAGCGCAGGATGTATTCCGCGCCGATCTTGGCCAATGCCAGGGCTTTCAGCGTGCGATTGATGGTGGCTGCGACCAGTGCCCCGCCCGGCGCCACCAGTCTCGCCGCCGCCGGCAGGAAGGCGTTCAGGTCGGCGACGTGTTCGACCACTTCCAGGATCAACACCACATCGAAACAACGGCCTTCGGCCGCCAGATCCTCGGGCGCCTGGCAGCGGTAGTCGATCTCCAATCCCATCTTGGCGGCATGGATGCGGGCAACTTCGACATTGCGCTGGCCGGCATCGATGCCGGTGACCTGGAATCCCAGCCGCGCCATCGGTTCGGAGAACAGACCGCCGCCGCAACCCACGTCCAGCAGCGATAGGCCGGCAAATGGCCGCGGCGTCTCGATGTCCCGACCGAAGTGCCCGGCCAGGCGGTCGCGGGCAAAGCGGATGCGCTCGGGATTGAATTTGTGCAGTGGCCGGAACTTGCCCGCCGGATCCCACCATTCCTCGGCCATGGCCGTGAACTTGGCGATCTCGGCGGCGGACACGGTGCCGGTCGCTGCGGACTCGGTGCGGGGCATTCGGAACTCCGGGCCGCATGAACGGCGGTCGATCGGTTGGCGCCAAGGTATCGGGACGGGCCGAGGCGATGCAAGGAATCCCCGATTCTTCGGCCGATCCTGATACTTGTTCCCCCTGGGGCAGTTAGGTATTTATACGCGCCCCGCCCGGACCCCCCGCGTGCTTTGGTCAATTTCCGCCGTGCCCTGCGCCATCCCAGGCGCGCGGCTGTGGACGCGACCGGTCGGCGTGCCGGGGCATGTAAAGTTTTTGGGACAGCGGCATCCGCTGGAATCAGGTCGGCCATCGCCATGGCGCGCATAGTAATGAAATTCGGCGGTACGTCGGTCGGCGACGTCGCCCGCATCAAGAACGTCGCCCGCCGCGTCAAGGCCGAGCGCGACCGCGGCAACCAGGTCGCCGTGGCGGTTTCAGCCATGTCCGGCGTGACCAACCAGCTGGTCGCTTACTGCACGGACACGGCGGCGCTTCACGACGCGCGCGAATACGACACCGTGGTCGCGACCGGCGAGCAGGTCACCACCGGCCTTTTGGCGATCGCCCTGCAGGACCTGGGGGTTCCGGCCCGTTCGTGGCAGGGTTGGCAGATTCCCATCATCACCGATGACGCCCACGGCAAGGCGCGCATCGTTGACATCAAGGGCGCGGAGCTGATCCGGCGCATGGAGAACGGCGAGGTGCCGGTGGTGGCCGGATTCCAGGGGCTGGGCCCCGATAACCGCATCACCACACTAGGCCGCGGCGGTTCGGATACCACCGCGGTTGCCCTGGCCGCCGGACTGAAGGCCGACCGCTGCGATATCTATACCGACGTCGATGGCGTCTACACCACCGACCCGCGCATTGTGAAAACGGCGCGCAAGCTTGATAAGATCACCTACGAAGAAATGCTCGAGATGGCTTCCCTGGGCGCGAAGGTGCTGCAGACGCGCTCGGTGGAGATGGCGATGAAGCACCGCGTGCGCGTGCAGGTGCTGTCGAGCTTTACCGACGCGCCCGGAACCCTGGTCTGCGACGAGGACGAAATCGTGGAAAAAGCACTGGTCAGCGGCATCGCCTACAGCCGCGATGAAGCCAAGGTGACCCTGGTCGGCGTCAGCGACCGGCCGGGCATCGCCGCGGGCATTTTCGGGCCGCTCGCCGACTCCAACATCAACGTCGACATGATCGTGCAGAACGTGTCGCAGGACGGCACCACCACCGACATGACGTTCACCTGCGGCAAGGCGGACCTGGATCGCGCCGTGCAGGTGGTCAAGGACAAGCTGAAGGTGCCCTACAAGTCCCTGCAGACCGACAAGAACGTGGTCAAGCTGTCGGTGATCGGGGTGGGTATGCGCAGCCATGCCGGCGTCGCGCAGACGATGTTCAAGGCGCTCGCCGACAAGGGCATCAACATCCAGGTGATTTCCACCTCCGAAATCAAGGTGTCGGTGCTGATCGGCGAAGAATACACCGAGCTGGCCCTGCGAGCGCTGCACACCGCCTACGGCCTCGACGCGGCCTGACCGAATGAAAATGCCGCAGCCCGCCGCTGCATCGACCCCGACGGGTGCCGCCGGCGTGCCGGCGGTCCCGGCGCGGCTGAGTGCGTTGTGGCAGCGCGGCGCGGCGTTCCTGGGCTGCCCGGTAGCGATCATGGGCGGTGCCATGACCTGGGTTTCAGAGCGCAATCTGGTCTCGGCGATCTCAAACGCCGGCGGGTTCGGGGTGATCGCGTGCGGTTCCATGACGCCGGCGCTGCTGGACGCCGAGATCAAGGCAACGCGCGGGCTGACAGCCAAGCCGTTCGGGGTGAATCTCATCACACTGCATCCCCAGCTGATCGACCTGATCGAGGTATGCCGGGCCAATCAGGTCTCTCACGTCGTTCTGGCCGGGGGCATCCCGCCGTCCGAGGCGATTCGCAAGGTGAAAGAGTACGGCGCGAAACTGCTGTGCTTCGCGCCGGCGCTGGTGCTGGCGCGCCGCTTCATCAAGCTGGGCGTGGACGCCATCGTCATCGAGGGCCACGAAGCCGGCGGCCATGTCGGCCCGGTGTCGACCGCCGTGCTGGCCCAGGAAATTCTGCCGGCGGTGCGCGACGTGCCGGTGTTCGTCGCCGGCGGCATCGGCCGCGGCGAGGCGATCGTGTCGTATCTTGAGATGGGCGCGTCCGGCGTGCAAATGGGCACACGGTTTGTGTGCGCCACCGAGTGCATCGCCCACCCAAAGTTCAAGCAGGCGTTCGTCCGGGCCAGCGCGCGCGATGCGGTGACCAGCGTCCAGCTCGACAAGCGGTTCCCCGTTATTCCTGTGCGTGCGCTCGCCAACCAGGGTACCGAGGCGTTTCTGGCCAAGCAGCGCGAGGTGATCACCCGGGTCGACGCCGGTGAACTGGACGCCCCCGCCGCGCAACTCGAAATCGAGCACTTTTGGGCCGGCGCCCTGCGCCGGGCGGTGATCGAAGGTGACGTCGAGCACGGCTCGGTCATGGCCGGCCAGAGCGTCGGCATGGTGACCGCCGAGCAGCCGGTTGCGTCCATCATCGCCGAACTGATCGCCCAGGCTGAGTCGGCACTGGCTTCCCGCCGCGTGACATGACCGGTTTCAACGCCGCCGACCTGCGCCAGATGCTGTCGCGACTGCGCGACATCATGGGCGGGCTCGGCTCGGTGCAGGACCGCCTCGACAAGGTGGTCGGACTGATCGCCACCAGCATCAAGGCCGATGTGTGTTCGTGCTACATCATGCGCGCGGGCGAGGTGCTCGAGCTGTTCGCCACCTACGGCCTGTCGCAACGCGCGGTGCACTTGACCCGCCTGCGGGTCGGCGAGGGCCTGGTCGGCGACATCGCCGCCCGCGCTCGGCCGATTGCATTGGCCGATGCGTGGTCGCATCCGGCCTTCGTCTACCGGCCGGAAACCGGCGAGGACTTCTTCCGTTCGCTGATGGGCGTGCCGATGCTGCAAGCCGGGCGCGTCATCGGTGTGCTCGTCGTTCAGACCCGCGAGGAACGTCCGTTCAACGACTGGGAAGTTGAAACGCTCGAGACCGTGGCGATGGTCATCGCCGAACTGATGGCCGCCACCCAGATCGTCAAGCGCGAGGAGCTTTTTCCGACCGAAGGCAACGGCTTGCTACCGGTGCGGCTGACCGGTCTCTCGCTCAATCCCGGCATCGGCATCGGCGTGGCCGTGATGCACCGCCCGGAGGTCCGCATCGGCCGACTGCTGAGCGACGACCCGGTGGCCGAGCGTAAGCGGCTCCAAGGCGCGCTCGACTCATTGCGCCGCGAGATCGACCGGTTGATCGACGCCACCGACGACGCGGCATCGGGGTTTGCCGATATCCTGCAGGTCTACCGCATGTTCGCCGACGACCGCGGCTGGTTGAACCGGATCGGCGAGGCGGTCGATAGCGGGCTCACGGCGGAAGCGGCGGTGCAGAAGGTCAAGGACGATACGCGCGTGCGCATGTCGCAGGTGCCCGACCCGGTGCTGCGCGAGCGCTTGCAGGACTTGGACGATCTGGCCAATCGGCTCCTCGGCATCATGGCCGGCGCCGCCTCGCGGCCTGAGTTGCCGGCCAATGCCATCCTGGTCAGCCGCACCATCGGCCCGACCGAATTGCTCGATTACGATCGCGCCAAGATCAAGGGGCTGATCATGGAGGAGGGCTCGCTCACCATGCACGCGGCCGTGGTGGCCAAGGCGCTCGACATTCCGGTGCTGGCCCAGGTCCAGGGTGCCCTGTCGCGCATCGATTCGATGGATACGGTGGTCCTGGATGCGGTCGCGGGTCATGTGATTCTGCGTCCGACCGAGGACCTGTTGGACGTCTATGTTGCTGCGGCCGACGCGCGCCAGCGCCAAAAACTGACCTATGCCGCCGACCGCGATCTGCCGTCGGTCACGCGCGACGGCGTACCCGTCGCCTTGCAGATTAATGCCGGGTTCCTGATCGACATGCAGGCGCTGAGTGAGACCGGCGCCGAGGGCGTTGGCCTGTTTCGCACCGAGATGCCGTTTCTCGCGCTGCCGTCGCTGCCCGACGTGGCCGCGCAGGTCGAGCTTTACCGGCACGTGATCGCCGCAGCCAAGGGCAAGCCGGTGACGTTTCGCACCCTCGATGTCGGTGGCGACAAGCTGACCTCGTACTGGGGCGGCACCGCCGAGGACAATCCTGCCATGGGTTGGCGTTCGGTGCGCCTGACCCTGGATCGCCCGTCGTTGATGCGCCAGCAACTGCGCGCGCTGATCGCGGCTTCAGCCGGTGAACGCTTGCGCATCATGTTCCCGATGATCGCCTCGGTCGCCGAGTTCGACGTCGCGCGCCGCATCCTCGACATGGAACTCGACCGGCACCTGAAAGGCGGCGGCCGCGCGCCGGCGCACTTGAGCGTGGGGACCATGATCGAGGTTCCGTCGCTGATCTGGCAGCTGGACGAGCTGTTCGCCCGTGTCGACTTTGCCTCGGTCGGCTCCAACGATCTGTTGCAGTTCGTCTTCGCTGTCGACCGCGGCAATTCACGTGTCGCCGGTCGCTACGACGTGTTGGCCCCGGCCATGCTGCGGCTACTGGCCCAGATCAGCGAACGCGCCACCGCGGCCGGTGTCGAATTGTCCGTCTGCGGCGAGATGGCGGGGCGGCCCCTGGAAGCAATGGCACTGGTGGCCTTGGGCTACCGGTCGTTGTCGATGGCGGCGAGCTGCGTAGGCCCGGTGCGGGCGATGGTCCGCTCCGTCGATGTCCCCGAAGTTCAAGCCGTGGTCGGCGAATCCCTCCGACACGGTGAAGCCAGCATCCGGTCGCAGTTGAAGGCCTTCGCCCAGGATCGCGAAATAGTAGTTAATTAATAACAATTAAACTACTAAAGGGCGATTAGCTCACCCTGCCGTGGCCAGCCAGTGTCGATTTGGTAACATTCCGATGGCAAGACCCCGGTTTGGATTGTGCTAAGCCGTCCCGCGACCATGAACCATGCGACCGAACCAACCCCGGCCGTCGATCCGGTCCGCAAGTTGACCTTGCGCGGCGGCCGGGACGCGGCTGCGTCTCCCGAAGGGACGGCGTCGGACGTCGGTACGCTGCTGTGCGCGTCGCGCATGCGGCTGGGCAAAGACTTGCAGGAGATCGCCGCTCTCCTGCACATCCGTTACACGTATTTGGTCGCGATCGAGGACGGCCGGTTCGAAGACCTGCCGGGCCAAGCCTACGCGTTGGGCTTTGTGCGTGCCTATGCCGAACACCTGGGACTTGACGGCGACGAAGTCGTGCGCCGGTTCAAGGACGAGAACGCCGGCCTGCGCCGCAAGGCCTCGCTCGATTTTCCCATGCCGGCGCCGGAATCCGGCATTCCGTCGGGGGCGCTGCTGCTGGTGGCCGTGCTGACCGGCATGGTCGTCTATGGTCTTTGGTACTCGTTCGCCGGCGCCGACCGCAATGCCACCGCGCTGATCCAAGAAGTTCCGGCGCGCTTGTCGGCGCTGTTGGGTTCGGACAACGCGATGCCCACACAGACCGAAGCCGTAACTAGCCCTGCAACGGACCCGGTTCGCACGCCCGATCCGGTGCCCGCCACGCCAGTGTCGGCCGACCCGCCGCTGAATGAAGACGAACTTCCACCTTCGCCGACCGTGATCGCTGCAGCCATTGAGCAACCGGCGGCACCATCGGCGGTTGACGCAACGCCCCAGGCCACAGCCGAACCGGTGACCGAGACTCTGCCGTCACTCCCGGCGGACTCCGCCAGCCAGAGCCAACCGACTCCGACTGAAACGCCAGTCGTCGTTTCGCCAACGCGGGCGGAACAGGCCACGCCGACGGCTGAAACGCAGGTCGCCACCCCCGCGCCGATCCAATCCACGCCACCGGCGCCAGCAACGGCGCCACCAACCACACCCGTGGTCGTGGCAGCGGCGCCGACGCCGGCAGCGCAGCCGACTCAGGCCCCGTCGTCCGAGGGGCAACCGGAGCCTCGTCCCCAGGCATCGCCCGACTCTGCGCCTGCCAGCCCCATGGCCGTGGCGGCGCCGGTTCAGGCTGCGTCCGTACCTGCTCCCCCGGTCGCCCCGGCGGCAACGCCTGCGGCCGCCCCCCCGGCGCAGCCCGTCAGGCCCGCAGTGTCGAAAGACGTGATCGAACTTCGGGCTCGGGCCGACAGCTGGATCCAGGTGCGCTCCGGCGACCAGCTCCTGCTCACTCGCCTGTTGCGCAAGGGTGAGACCTACCGCGTGCCCGACCGGTCCGACCTGACGTTGATGACCGGAAATGCCGGCGGCCTCGAGGTTCTGGTCAACGGCACCGTCTTGCCGCCGCTTGGTAATGAAGGTTCGGTTGCCCGCGGCGTGCCGCTTGATGCCAACCGCTTGCTGACCATGGCGAAAGCCGCTGAACCCGGCGAACCGGTCGACGCCGGCGCCGATTGACCCGACGTGACTGGCAGCGTTTGAAGGCCCGATCGGATAAGGTATAAGCGCATTGCTCTTGACCAGTCCGCCCCAGAGCCGTGCGGACCGCCCGAACCCCGAGCGATTTCATGTCGTTGCGCCCATATCGTCAGATCGTCCGCCGCGCCTCGCGGCAGATCCGCGTCGGCGCGGTGGCCGTCGGCGGCGACGCGCCGATCTCGGTGCAGACCATGACCAACACGCTCACCACCGACGTGGCCGCCACGGTGGCCCAGGTCCGGGCGATGGAAGAGGCCGGCGCCGATATCGTGCGCATCTCGTGCCCCGACGAGGAGTCCACCGCGGCGCTGAAACACATCGTCAAGCAGGTCAAGGTTCCGATCGTCGCCGACATCCACTTTCACTACCGCCGCGCCATCGAGGCGGCGGACGCCGGCGCTGCGTGCCTGCGCATAAACCCCGGCAACATCGGTTCTGCCGCGCGTGTGAAAGAAGTGGTCAAGGCCGCGAAAGATCACGGCTGCAGCATGCGTATCGGAGTCAATGCCGGCAGTCTGGAACGGCACCTTCTGGAAAAGTACGGCGAACCGTGCCCCGAGGCGATGGTGGAAAGCGCGCTGGAGCATGCCAAAATCCTCGAGGACAACGACTTCCGCGAATTCAAGATCAGCGTGAAGGCCTCCGACGTGTTCCTGGCGGTTGCGGCCTACCAGCAGCTTGCCGACGTGACCGACTATCCGCTGCACCTGGGCATCACCGAGGCCGGCGGACTGCGCGCCGGGACGGTGAAGTCGGCCATCGGTATCGGCAGCCTGTTGTGGGCGGGCATCGGCGATACCATCCGCGTCTCGCTATCAGCCGATCCGGTCGAAGAGGTCAAAGTCGGCTTTGACATCCTCAAGAGCCTGGACTTGCGCCACCGCGGCGTGCGCATCGTGGCCTGCCCAAGCTGCGCGCGGCAGGGCTACAACGTGGTGGACACGGTCGCCATCCTTGAACAGCGCCTGGCTCACATCGCCACGCCGGTCTCGCTGTCGATCATCGGCTGTGTCGTCAACGGCCCCGGCGAAGCGCGCGAGACCGACATCGGCCTGACCGGCGGCGGCAACGGCGTGCATAAGATCTACGTGGGCGGCAAGCCCGACCACAACATCTCGGACGCAGAGATGATCGAGCACATCGTCAAGCTGGTCGAAGATAAAGCCGCGGCCATCGAACGCCAACGCGCCGCCGCTGAACCGCACGCCACCGCCGCAGAGTAGCGGCGCCGTTGCGGCGTCCGTTCGTGCATCTTCCGCGAAGGATCAATTCACGTGTCCAGTCTGCAGCCGGTCCGCGGCACCCACGATCTCATGTTCGACGACATCCGCCGTCACCGGTTCGTCGAGAGCCTCGCCTTCGGCCTGGCTCAGCGCTACGGCTACGCCGAAATCGCAACCCCGATCTTCGAATTCACCGAGGTCTTCAGCCGTACCTTGGGCGAAACGTCGGACATCGTCACCAAAGAGATGTACACCTTCCAGTCGGCCGGCGGGGAAAGCCTAACCCTACGGCCGGAGGGCACGGCCGGCGTGGCCCGCGCGTTCATTTCCAATGGCCTTGCCCAGCAAACCCCGCTCAAGTTTTTCTACCGCGGTCCGATGTTCCGCCATGAACGCCCGCAAAAGGGCCGTCAGCGCCAGTTTCATCAAATCGGTGTGGAGTTGATCGGTGTGGCGACGCCACAAGCCGACATCGAGGTCATCGCGCTGGCCGATCACATACTGAAAGATTTGGCCTTGGCCGGTGCGGTGGCGTTGGAGATCAATTCGCTGGGCGACGCGGAAAGCCGCGCGGCCTATCGCGCCGTGCTGGTGAAGTTCTTCGAGGGCCGCATCGACAAACTGTCGGCCGAAAGCCGTGAGCGGTTGTCGCGCAATCCGTTACGGGTGCTGGACTCGAAGGATCCCGCCGACAAGGCGGTGGTGGCGGACGCGCCGCGCTACACCGATCACCTGAACCAATCGTCGCGCGATTTTTTCCAGGCGGTCCAGGATGGACTTTCGGCCCTGGGCATCGCCTTTGTCGTAAACCCGGCCCTGGTGCGCGGGCTCGACTACTATTCCCACACCGCTTTCGAATTCACGACCCAGGCCCTGGGCGCGCAAGGCACGGTGCTGGCAGGCGGGCGTTACGACGGCCTGATCGCCGATATGGGCGGCCCGCAGACGCCCGGGATCGGCTGGGCCGCCGGGGTCGAGCGCCTGGCGATGCTGTTGTCGGCCACGCCGGCCGAGCCGCGGCCATTCGCGGTTGTCCCCGTGGGCGAAACCGAGACCGCCGCCGCGATCAGGCTCTGTCACGAGCTGCGGCGGCAGGGTTTCCGGGTCGACATGGGCTACGGCGGCAACATGGGCAAGCGCATGAAGCGCGCCAACAAGGTCAACGCCGTGGCCGCCATCATTTTGGGCGAGGATGAACTGAGGGCCAAGTCGGTCACCGTGCGCATGCTGGACACAGGCGCGCAGAGCACCGTCGCGCTCGTCGATCTGGCGGCGCACTTGTCAGCGATCAGCGCCTGACGCGGCCGGTCGATCGTCATGAGTTTCGGCGAAAACCTGAGCCGTATCCTGTCCCGGCACGACGAACTGCAAGCCCTGATGGCCCAAGGCGGCGGCGGGCAGGGGTTCGCCGTTATGAGCAAGGAATTCGCCGAACTCGGCCCGTTGGTCGAGAAAATCAAGGCGCTGCGCGCGCTGGAGCAGGAACTTGCCGACGCGCGGACCATGGCGGCGGACGGCGATGCCGAATTGCGCGCCTTGGCTGAGGACGAAGTGCGGCGCCTCGAGGCCGAAGTTGAAGCGCGCACCCTGGATGTCCGGCTCGCGCTTATTCCGAAAGACGAAGCCGATGCCCGCAACGTCATCCTCGAAGTGCGCGCGGGCACCGGCGGCGAGGAGGCCGCGCTGTTCGCCGCCGACCTGTTCCGGATGTATGAACGCTACGCGGCCGCGCGCAACTGGTCGTTCGAGGTGCTGGATCTCAGCGATACCGGACTGGGCGGGTTGAAGGAGGCAATCGCCTCGGTCTCGGGCAAGAACGTCTTCGCCCGACTCAAGTACGAGTCCGGCGTGCACCGCGTGCAACGCGTGCCGGCAACCGAGGCCAGCGGGCGCATCCACACCTCGGCGGCGACGGTTGCCGTGTTGCCGGAAGTGGAAGAGGTCGAAATCGATATCGATCCTGGCGATCTGCGGGTCGACACGTACCGCGCGCAAGGGGCGGGCGGACAGCACGTCAACCGCACCGACAGCGCGGTGCGTATCACCCACCTTCCGACCGGTGTCGTGGTGCAATGCCAGGACGAAAAATCCCAGCACAAGAATCGCGCCCGTGCAATGAAGATGCTGCGCGC
>JANRJB010000106.1:0-13288 GCA_033764265.1 Rhodospirillaceae bacterium
AAGCGCACGAACGGCGGGAAGCCGTCGATCACGTCGTTGATCAGCACGTTCTGCGGGCCGCCGTTGTTGACGTAAATGTCGAGCCAGCCGTCGTTGTCGAGATCGGCCATGACGCAGCTGCGCGCGCCGCCGCGGTCGCCGGTGCCGGAGGTCTTGGTGATGTCGGTGAAGGACAGTCCCTGACCTTTGTCGATCTCGTTCAGGTACAGGCGGTTGGCTTGGTCGGCGAGCGGCATGTACACGTCGAGATCGCCGTCGTTGTCGACGTCGCCCAGGCACGCTCCTTGAGCGTTGCCGGCTAGCCGGAAGGCCAGCCCCGACGGCGGCGCGCGGTTGTTCATGACATTGGTGAAGGTGCCGTCGCCGTTGTTGACGAACAGCACGCTGTAGTCGCCCTCGTTGGTGACCAGCGCGTCCATGTCGCCGTCGTTGTCGAAGTCGGCGAAGGTCGGCGCGCCTTGGGAATTGGATTCCTTGACCACGCCCTCCAGGGCAATGCCGGACTCGTGCGTCACGTCGCTGAAGGTCCCGTCGCGGTTGGAGCGGAACAGGGTGTTGTCGACCTCGCCGTCGGCATTGCGGTGCATGATGTCGAGCCAGCCGTCGTTGTCGTAATCGACAAACCCGATGCCGCCACCGGTGTCGCCCACGCCGCCGATCTCGGCGTCGCGGGCATTGCCCTTGCGCATCAGGCCGGCAGCGCGGGTGACGTTCTCGAAGTTGGGCGCGCCGGTTTCTTTCAACAGGTTCCGGAACAGACTGGTGGGCACGTGTTTCGGCCGCGGCGCGCCGGGCGGGCCGCCCGAGGACGGCGGCATTGTGGCGATGACCAGGTCGAGGTCGCCGTCGTTGTCGTAGTCGCCCCAGGCCGCGCCGCGCCCGAGCGTGCCGGGTGAATCGATGCCGCGCGCCGCCGCCACGTCGCGGAATTTGCCGGTGCCGTCGTTCTCCCACAGCCGCAGGGCGATGCCGGGGCCGATGGCTTCGGTCGAGACGAAAATGTCCACGTCGCCGTCCTGGTCGTAGTCGGCGAACATCGGCCCGGTGCCGTTGAGCGCGGGGTCGTCCACGCCCGCGGCCTTGCCGGTTTCCTTGAACTTGATCTGCGCCTGGGCCGCCGCTACCGAGAACCCGAAAATGACGCCCAGAACCACGCCCCGAATCAGCATCGCGCTCCCCCTTCCGAGAACGGGCGTCACTCTGGCAGAGTGACCCGTCAGCCGCAATTTCATCCCCCCAACTCACCGTCCTCCGGTCAGCAGGCCTGCATGCGCAATGCCATCGACATCCCCGTGCGACTTCTCATGGGCCCGGGCCCGTCCGACGTGCACCCGCGCGTGCTCGCGGCGATGGCGCGGCCGACCATCGGCCACCTCGACCCGGTGTTCGTGGCGCTGATGGACGACATCAAGCAGCAGCTGCGCCTGGCCTTCCAGACCCGCAACGAGCTGACGTTCCCGATCTCGGGACCGGGCTCGACCGGAATGGAGGCCTGCTTCGTCAACCTGCTGGAGCCGGGCGATACCGCGATCGTCTGCATCAACGGCGTGTTCGGCGGGCGCATGAAGGAGAACGTCGAACGCTGCGGGGCGAAGGCGGTGGTGGTGCAGGACGACTGGGGCAAGCCGGTCGACCCCGACAAGGTGGACGCCGCGCTCAAGGCCAATCCCGGCGCCAAGCTGCTGGCGTTCGTCCACGCCGAAACCTCGACCGGCGTGCGATCCGACGCCGCCACATTGTGCCGGCTGGCCCGCGCCGCCGGGGTGCTGACGGTGGTGGACGCCGTTACCAGCCTGGGCGGCATCGCGGTCGACGTCGACGGCTGGGGCGCGGATGCGGTCTACAGCGGCTCGCAGAAGTGCCTGTCGTGTCCGCCCGGCCTGTCGCCGGTCACCTTCGGCCCGCGCGTGCTGGAGACGGTCAAGGCGCGCAAGACCAAGGTGCAGAGCTGGTTCCTCGATCTGTCGCTGATCACCGCCTACTGGGGCGGCGAGGGCGCGCGCACCTACCACCATACCGCGCCGGTCAACGCCCTGTTCGCGCTGCACGAGGCGCTGATCCTGCTGCACGAGGAAGGGCTGGCGCAGGCCTGGGCCCGGCACGCCGCGCGCCATCGCGAGTTGGTGGCTGGGCTTGAGTCGTTGGGTTTGAGCCTGCCGGTGGCGCCGCCCGACCGGCTGCCGCAACTGAATCTCGTCTCGATTCCGGCCGGGGTCGAGGATGCGCCGGTGCGACGGGCCCTGCTCGACACCTACGGCCTCGAGATCGGCGGCGGGCTGGGGGCGTTCGCCGGCAAGGCCTGGCGGATCGGGCTGATGGGCCACAGCGCCAGCGCGCGCCACGTGCTGACCTGCCTGGCCGCGCTGAACAGCGTTCTCGGGCGCTAGACAAAGCAAAAGCCCGCTCAGCGGTTTGCGCTGAGCGGGCTTTCGTCACAACCGGTTTTCAAGCTGCGCAGACTTTCCCGGATGAAGCGTTGCGCTCCGTCTTTGAAGGGCGAGGCCCTTTCGTCCGCACGCGCCGATGAACCGTTTCCTGTTGTGCGATCCCTGTTATGAAGTCGGCTTACTTCTTTTTGCCGCCCTTTTTCTTCTTCGCTTTCTTTTTCGCAGCCATGGTCAACCCCTGTTGCTGTGAGAGCGAGGCCACGCCCGCATGAGCGTGACACTTGAGCGATGACGCTCAAGCCCGCATGTCTTAAACGCACTTGACACACTTGCACAAGAGTTTTTCGTGACGCTCCGCAAAATCCTCTTGATTTATTTTTGAATCGAGAGTCCGTCGCGATCACTCGATTCTCGCGCCGCCGCGCGCGCCGCGAAAAAAATCGGCGCCGCGTTGCAGCGGCGCCGAGGCGAAGAGCGTTGCGACAGACCGGAGGCGATGCGCGCGCAGGATCGCGTGCGCGCTACTTCACGCCGACCAGGCAGGGGAACTGGAAGCCCTTGGTGGTGTAGTTCATCACGCGCGGCGGCGCGATGAAGTCGATCATCTCCAGCGCGATGTTTCCCTCGGAAAATCCGGCCTTTCTGCCTTGCGCGACGATGTCCATCTCGCGATAGGTGCCGCCGAATTTTTCGTTGTTGTTGTGCACCTCCCACTCCGCCAGGAAGGCGTCGAACGGCGGCAGTTCCTTGAGGCGCGGATTGTCCATGTGCAGCATGACGCCGCCCGGGCGCAACAGCCGCAAGCTCTCAGCGAAGATACGCGGCACCGCCGGGGTCGAGGTCTCGTGCATGATGATGTGCGAGGTCACCACGTCGAAGAACCCGTCGGGGAAGTTGGTCGCCTCGGCGTTCTGCTGGCTGTAGTGGGCCTTGATCCCCAGCGCCTCGGAGCGCGCATGCGCGTAACGCAGGATCGATTCGCCGACGTCGATGCCGTAGACCTCGGCGTCGGGAAACGCCTCGGCCCAGGCCAGCGTGCTGTTGCCGGTGGTGCAGCCCATGTCGAGGATGCGCTTGGGCGCGATGTGCGGGAACCGCTTCCGGAAGTGGGCCACCAGCGACCGGCCGAGAAAGTCGCTCTTCGGGCCCAGGTTGCCCATGGCGTACATAAAGGTGGCGCGATCGTACAGCGCGCCGGCCGACAGGTCGTCCGGCCCCAGGCTGATGTGATAGCCGCCCGGCTGCAGGTGGATGTCGTAGTAGGTCAGGTAGGGCGGCACCTTGAAATCGGGGTGCAGCGTCAGCGTGCCGCCGGCGCGGCCGCTGACCTGCCTGGCCCGCGCGGCCAGGTCGGGAAGCTGGCGCTCCACCGAGTCGATCACCGAATCCCAGGTCATCTCCTGGGTGTGGCGCTGCATGGCACTGTACATCTGGTAGTACGGATTGCGCGTCATCTCGGCGCGCACCTCGCTGCGCGTGGCGGGGTCGCGGCCGTGGCGCTTGGCGAAGTCGGGCCGTACCACCTTGGCGTAAACCTGCCGGTTGCCGCCGGCCACGTTCTGCGCCAGGTGCCGGCGGATATCCATGTAGTAGCCTTGCCGCGCTTCCTCGTCGTGCGTGCGGTTCACGATCAGGGCGTGTTGCGCCTGGGTCGCCATGTGCGGTCTCCGCGCTGGATTTGGACTGTGGCCAATATAATCCTACTCCCGCCGCGGCCCAACGCCCGACCGCGGCAATTCTGCGCCGTGGACGCGGCGGTCGCGGTTACCTAGGCTTGCGGGATGCGGCCGGGGGGAAACATGCGGGCGGAAACGTGGGGGTGACGGTCGACGCCGCGGCGGCGCCGTCCCCGAACCGGCTGCCCACCTGGCTGTGCCTGGGCTACGGCACGGGCATGATCGGCGCGCAGATTTTCCGCGACGCCCCGGCGTTCCTGCTGCTCATCTTCATGACCGACACGCTGGGCATTCCGGCCGCGACGGCGGGGCTCGCCATTTTCATCCCCAAGATCTGGGTGGTGTTCGCCGACCCCCTGGCCGGGCTGGCCTCGGACCGCATTTCGACCCGCTGGGGCCGGCGGCGGCCGTTCATGCTGGTGGGCGGCGGCCTGACCGTCGTGGGCATCCTCGCGCTGTTCAACGTGCCCGATCTGCCGGGGCCGACGGCCAAGGCGGTGTACATCACCGCGGTCTACACCCTGGCGCTGACGGCCTTCGCCGCCTTTTCCGTGCCGTACCTGACCATGGGCTCGGAGATGACGTCGGACTATCACGAACGTACCCGGGTCATGGCCTACCGCGTCGCCTTCATGGCCACCGGGCTGATCGTCAGCGGCTATGCGGCGGCGATTCGCGAATACGGCGGCCCGGGCGAGGCGGGCTTCACCTTCATGGCGTTCGTGATCGCCGCCATCTGCCTGGTGACGATGATGACGACGGTGTTCAGCACCGCCCGGGCGCCGTTCTACGACCGCCACACCACCGCCATGTCGCTCGGCGAGCAGGTCCGCCTTGCGCTCGCCAACCGGCCGTTCCTGGTTCTGCTGGCGGCGGCCTTCCTGGAACGCCTGGCCGAGGGCATCGGCTATGCGGTGCTGATCTACTTCCAGACCTACGTGCTGCAGAATTCGGCCACCGTGCTGGGCAACATGATTTTCGTCCTGTGCCTGCCGACCATCCTGTCGCAGGGCCTGTGGGTGTGGGTCACCCGGCGTATCGGCAAGATGCGCACCCATATCATCGTGCTGCTGCTGTATTGCGTGACCGTGCTGTTCTGGCTGGCGGCCGCGCCCGACCGCGTCTGGGTGACCTATGTCGTCGCCTTCTTCAGCGGCCTGTTCAACGGCGCGTTCATCCTGACCGCGCTGTCGATGCTGACCGACGCCGTGACCTACGACCGGCTCAAGACCGGGCTCAACCGCGAAGGCGCCTACACCGGGGTCTGGCTGGCGGCCGAGAAGGTGGCCTTCGCCCTCGGCACGCTGATCGTGGGTATCGTGCTCAGCCTGTTCGGTTACATCGAGACCGACGCCGCCACGCCGGTGACGCAACCCGACTCGGCGCTGACCGGCATGACCATCGCCTACGTGGCGATGCCGATCTTCTTCCACCTACTGAGCCTGGTGTTTCTGGTGCGGTTTCGGCTGACCGAAGCCGACCTGACGCCGCGCGCCTAACGCAGCGCGCCGGTCTCCGACATGGCGATGGCCACCGGCCGCGTGGCCGGAAACTGCGCCAGCACGATCATCAGCATGACGGTGATCGGCACCGCCAGGATCATGCCGGTGATGCCCCACAACGCGCCCCAGATCGACAAGGACAGCATCATCACCACCGGGCTCAGGTTGAGCGAGCTGCCCATCAGGCGCGGTTCCAGCAGGTTCTCGATCGACGACTGCACGGCGACCAGGCAGCCGAGCACGACGGCCGCCGTCAGGGGCGAGCCGAACTGCAACAACGCCAGCACCGTCGGGAACAGCATGCCGAGCGGCGAGCCGATGTAGGGGATGAAGTTGAGCACGAAGATCAACAGTGCCCAGAACGGCGCGAAGTCGACTCCGGCGATGGTCAGCACGATGAAACTGGCGAATCCGGTCAGGAAGCTGATGAAGCTCTTGATCAGCACGTAGGTCTCGATGCGGTCGCCGATCTGCGACAAGGTCGCCCGCACCGATTGTTCCTTGGCGCCGTCGGGGAACAGAGCGCGCATCTTGCGGTCGAAGAACCGGCTTTCCAGGAGCAGGAAGGCGACATAGGCGAAGATCTGGAAGGTGTTGCTTGCGATGCTCTGGAACGCGCCGGCAAAGCGGCCGACCACCGCGCGCAGGTCGACCTCCTCCAAGAGCGTGGTGAAGGTCAGCGGCCGGTCCTGGCCGACAGCGCGGGCGATGAACGCGTTGATCTGGGCCAGCAGCTCCTGCAGGCGGGTCTGGTACTCGGGTGCTGCGTCCACCACCGCGCGGATATTGCCGGCGATCATCTGCACCAACAGGGCGATCAAGAGGATGAACACCAGGATCGCCGCGGTCAGCGCCAGCCAGCCGGGCGCGCGCCGCGGCCCGAACGGGATGCGCTGGATGGCATGCGACAGCGCGATGATCAGGTACGAGATCAGGATCGCCAGCACCAGCGGCAGGAAAATGTCCTGCCCCGCCACCAACAGATACAGCGTCAAGGCCGCGATGCCCGCGGCCGCGCCGAAGTTGAGGATGTCGCGCGATCCCATCCGTTCGCCCATGGTGCGGAAGCCGCCTACTCGTTCTCGACGGACATCAAATGCGCCCAGCACATGCGACTGGATAAGGCCCAAATCAACCTATGGTCTCGAATTCCATGCGCCGCGTTTCCGCGACGCGCCGGGAGGCATCCAGGATTTCCAGCGCCACTAGGTCGCCCTTGGCATCGAAATCCAGGATGACGCCGGGCTTTTCTTCGTCGCTCTCGGCGACCGCGACGCCGGGCTTGAGAACGATGCTCAGCGTGTCGGTGGCCGCGTCGTAGGTCGCCTTCATGGATCGTCTCTCCAGTACTTTGCGATGTTGCTGGTTCGATACGCTGTGACCACACGCGCCGGGGCGCGATCAACGTCGACGAACACGCGCAACAGATAGGTTTTTCCGTCGAACTCGATCCTGGACTGTAACACATCCCGTGCCGGGCGCACTTGGTGGCGTTGCTCGGGCGCACCAAGCACGGCCCTGATCGCCGCCTCGTCGATCCCACGGCGCGCCATTTCGTGCCTGGCATGTTCGGAAATCTGGGCAGCATAGATCGGCTGGGGGCGTCCGATTGGCATGACGTCGCGATGGGGCCCTCGTCCCGTCCAGCCTAAAAGAAGAACCGATAACTAGCCTGGATTTGGGTTTCGCGCCACGCCGCCGGCCGGCCGAAGCTGAGCGACCGCTCGGGCCGGGTGCTGTCGATGTGCAGCAGTTCGACCGTCAGGCGCTGCTTCTCGGCCGGGTAGACCACGTAAGCCAAAGTCCAGGCGTGGCCGTTCTCGGTGTTGTTGTCGGGAAAGCGGTCGCGGTCCTTCGTGGCGAAGCGGTCCCAGCGCAGCGACAGCCGGTGACCGGCGAAGTCGCGGCTCAGCAGGACGAATTGCGAGTCGAACGCGGCCTTGACGATCGGCCCGACCGGCTGGGGAATGGTGATGACGGTGGTGGTGCCGTCCATCACTTGCGCGATCAGGTCGATCTGGCCGGGCAGGCGGGTCTTGATTCCGGCCGCGGCGAAGCGCGTGGTCCACGCCCACTGGCCGCCCTGGATCTCGCGGTCGTCGGCGCTGTTGTCGTAGTAGATGGCCTCGACCATGCCCAGATCGTGATGCTCGGCCCGCGCCGCCACATAGTACCCGGCGCGGTCGTCGATTTCCGCCAGCGGCGCCACGTGCGGAACCTGTTCGTCCAGGCTCGCCCCGGGCCGGATGATGCGCACCGGCGCCAGCGGAATTTCGTCGAAGATCGCGGCCTTGCGGTCGTGGATCGCCCAGCCCCGCCACGACAGGATCGTGCCGGCCGGATCGTTGGCGTAGTAGACCGCGCCGAGCAGCGAGAGGTCGAGGTCCTCGCCGCGACGGAACGCGGTCGCCTCGGCGCCGAACACGCGCAGTTCCTCGCCCACCCGGCTGTTGATCGCCGACGAACTGATGGTGAACGGGCTGGTCCAGGCGAGCCCGCTGTTTTCCAGCGACACCGGCGGAAAGAACGCGCCGGCCCGGCCGCTGATCCCGAACTGCGACGTCGGCGCGGGCTTGTAGGCCAGGAACGCCTCGGCCACATCGATGTCATTCTTTTGTTCCGGCGCGGCGATCAGGTGGGCCACCGCGCTCAGGTCCCACGTCAGCTGCGCGGTCGCGACCGCCGAGACCTCTGCGATCCGCGCCAGCACGCGCCCGTCGCCCTCGGTCGCCGCCCCGTAACGCGCCTTGCCCAAACCGCGGCTCTGCCAGCCGACGGTATCGCCGGTGACCACAAGGCGTGCGTCGATCAGGCCCTTGACCTGAAGGGCCGGCGCGCCTGCGACTTCGGCGTCGTCCGCCAGGGCGATGCCCGCCCACAGGGCGCACGCGACCACGCCGGACCATGTGCTGATCTTGCCCATGTCCGCATTGTGCGGCCATCGCCGCGCAAAAGAAACGTCCGGTTAGTGGGGGCGGGCCCAGCGCGACGACCGCGCGAAGTCCTCGAACTCCGCGGCCGGCATCGGTTTGGCGATCAAATAGCCTTGGCCGGTGTCGCACTCCAACCGCCGCAGGATCGCCAGCGTTTCGGCCGTCTCGATGCCCTCGGCGGTCACGCGCAGGCCGAGGTTGTGGCCCAGCTCGATGGTCGAGCGGACGATGATTTCATCGCCGGGCGACGCCGGCAGGTTGACCACGAACGATTTGTCGATCTTCAGTTCGCGCACCGGTAGCCGGCGCAGGTACGACATCGACGAATAGCCGATGCCGTAGTCGTCGATCGCCAGCGTCAGCCCCATGGCGTCCAGCGCGCCCAGCACCTCGAGCGACTGCTGCGGGTCGATCATCACCGCGCTTTCGGTGATTTCCAGAATGACGTCCGCCGCTGGCACGTTGCGGGTGGCCAGATGGCGGGCCACCAGGTCGGGCAGCCTGCGATTGGTCAGGTCGCGCGCCGACAGGTTCAGCGCGACTTTCAGCGCGAGCCCGCGGCCGCGCCATTCGGCCAGCTGGGCGATGGTGTGCGCGATGGTCCAGGCGGTCAGCCGCTGGATATTGCCGGTCTGCTCGGCCAGCGGGATGAACTGGTCGGGCGCCAGGAAGCCGCGGGTCGGGTGCCGCCAGCGGATCAGCGCCTCGGCGGCGATCAACGTGCCGGCGCCAATCTCGATCTTGGGCTGGAAGTACAGCTGGAACTGGTCGCGCTCCAGCCCCTGGCGCAGTTCGCCCATGATCGACAGCCGCTCGGGCTTGTGCGGGTCCTGGTCGGGATCGTAGAGCGCGTACCGGCGCGCGGATTTCTGCGCCTCGTAAATCGCGGTGTCGGCCCGTTGCAGCAGCGTCTTCGCCGTCACGCCATGATCGGGGTAGACCGCCTCGCCGATCCACGCGGTCACGTCGATGGCGTTGCCCGCCACCGCGATCGGTTCCTCGATGGTGTCGAGAATCCGCTGCACGATCGGGTTGGTCTGGGCGATTCCGGCCCCCGGCAGCAGCAGGGCGAACATGTTGCCCTGGTGGCGGGCGACGATGTCATTCTGTTTGACGATGCCTTTCAACACATCGCCCAGTTCCTTGATCAGCTCCTCACCGACATCGTGGCCGAAGGTATTGTTGATTTCGCTGAAGCGGCCGATCTGCACCAGGTAGACGCTGAGCGCGCGGCCGCTCTGTTCAGCCCATTGGATCGACGTGGTCAGGTAACGCTCGAACGCGGCGCGGTTGGGCAGACCGGTGGCGGGATCGTGCAGCGACTGGTGCTCGATCTTCATTTCGCGCTCGGCGATCCGGTCCATCATCTGGTTGAAGGTCTCCGACAGCCGGCCGATCTCGTCGCCCGGCGCGACCGGAACCTTCTGCATGTAGTCGCCCTGCTGTATGCGACGGGCGGCCTCGTCGAGCACGCGGATCGGCTTGGCGACGCTGCGCGCGATGATCAGCGCTCCGGCGACGGTGATGGTCAGGAACGCCGCCGCCAGCGCCACCAGCAACTGGAACATGCCGCCGAACGGCTGCAGCGCCGCGTCGATGGAATACTGCAGGACCGCGGCGACGCGTGTGCCCGACGCCGGGGCGGGCAGGGGCGTGACCAGCGTGGCGAATTCCTCGGCGGCGAAGGTCACGGTACGCGGCGTCAGCCGGTCGCCGCCGGTCCAGGTCGGCACGAACGCCGCCACGTCCGGCGCCAGACTGGCGGGCAGCGTCGTGGCCGCCACCCGCCACGACCGCCGGTCGGACTGCTCGGCGGTGAAGGTGATAGCCAGGGGCGTGCGCACTTCGCCCGCCAGCCGCCGCGCGAAGGCGTCGTCGATCTCGGCGCCGATGGCGATCCAGGCGATCGGCACCGGCGCCAGGATCGGCACGATGACAAGTTGGTAAAGCCGGTCGTTCATGACCACGAAGCCGACCGCGCGGCCGTCCACATCGGCGGTCTCGATCAGGTCGGGAAAGGCGAATACCCCGTCGGCATCGCCGATCGTGACGATGTTGCCATTGATCGCGCCGTCGGTGGCTGAGCCGGTGTCGGCCAGGATGCGCGCCTCGAGCGAGATCAGCATCACGCGGTCCGCGCTCATGCGCGCGGCCAGGTTCGACACCGCCGACACGATGGTCGGCCGGTCGTCCGACGCCACGGCCTGACGGAAGCCGAAATCCGACGCCAGCACCGTCGACCAGCCGGTCAGCGTGGCCGCGGTGTCCTCGACGCGGGCGGTAAACAGCCGGTAGGCCTGGGTCAGCTGGTCGCTGCTTTGCGCGGCGATGTTCGCCAGGATCGCGTTGCGCACCGCGACGAATGCGATGGTCTGCACCGCCACGAACAGCGCGGCGAAAAACAGCGCCAACCGCGATTGAAAGGACAACAGCACGCGCGTTCGCGCCCCGCTTCTCAGTAGCCGGATTCGTCGAACGCGCCGGGCCGCCGCTGCCGCCGCTCGCGCTTGAGCGTGACGGTCACGCGGGCCTGGCCGCGCCCGTCGGCATCGACCGTGACCTCGGTCGCGGTCGGGTCCGGCGCGCCCCGCAGATCCGGATGCCACGCGGTCAGGGTATACGCCCCTGGCGCCAGGTCATAGACCGTGGCGCGCCCCTGCGCGTCGGTCTTGGCGAAGAACGGCGTCGGCGTCACGTAGACGTAGGCCAGCATGTTGTCGTGAATGTTGCAGCCCAACGCCACCGGACCGGGCGTGTCGAACAGCACGGTCTGGGTCTCGCCGCCGCTATACAGCTTCAGCTCGAACCGCTTGGCCGCCGAGAACGAGTACACATGGTGGCGGAACGGATCGAGATTGGGGAAATCGACCGTGGTGCCAACCTGGACCGGCAGCACGAACGGCACGAACTGCTGGTTCTCCTGCACCATGGTGGCGTGCAGCGCAGGCGCGGCCATTTGCATCGGCACGGCGGCCGACAGCATGACGACCGCGTCGGCCACCGGTGCGCCCGAAGCGGACACGACCGTCACCTCCACGCCGGCCGACACCGCCGGCGCCCGCGCGAGCACGGCACCGAACGCCAGCGTGGCCGCCAGGCAACACAGTCCGCGCATCCGCCCATCCCACGGTTGAAGCGACCGCGATTGTAACTAGTTTTCCGCGAGTCCGCATGCAAAGCATCTTTGATCGAACGTCACGGGCCCGCGCGGCCGGGCTGCCCTCGCCACGACCGGGTCCGCCGCCTTAAGGTGTCGGCCCGCCACCTTGTTGCCTGTTCATGCGCCTGCGGATTTTTCATCGACGTTTGAGCCCCTTAACCGGCATCGCCCTGGTCCTGGCGGGGGCCTTGGCGGGGGTCATGCCGGCGATCGCCCAACCGGCGATTCCCGAAATCAGGGTGGTGGGTCGCGCCCTCTCGCCCGCGGCCAACGAACCACTGTTTGAATCGACCGCCCTGTCCCGCACCGATCTGTCCCGCGCCGCGGGACTGCGGCTCGACGATGCCCTGCGCACGGTTCCGGGTTTCGGGTTGTTTCGCCGCCAGTCGAGCCGGGCAGCCCATCCGACAACCCAGGGCGTGACGCTGCGCGGACTCGGGCCCAGCGGCGCGGGGCGCACGCTGGTGCTGCTCGATGGTGTGCCGCAGAACGACGCTTTCGGCGGCTGGATCGACTGGAGCCGACTGCCGGCCGGGTTGATCAACAACGCGACCATCACACGCGGCGGCGGCGCGGGTGCGTGGGGCAACGCCGCGCTGGCGGGCGTCATCCGCCTCGACGGTCGCGCGCCCGACCCCGGTCGTGGATGGATCGACGCCCGCGGCGGCACCGATGCCACCTACAGCGGAGCGGCGGCCGGCAGTCTGGCCGTGGGTGGCGCGGCGGCGACCGCATCGCTGTTCGGCCACGACACGGGCGGCGGATTTCTGATCGGGCGGTCCCAGCGCGGACCCGTCGACCGGCGCACCGCCAACCGCGGCGGCGGCGGCGCGCTGGTGGTGACCGGCGCGGTGGATCAGGCCACCCGCGTGACGGTCCGCGCCGGATACTCCGAGGACCGGCTGACGAATGGATTGGATTTGGCCCGCTCGCGCGCGCGCGTCGCCGATGCTTCCGCCAGCCTGGTCAACGACGCCGGCCCCGACGCGACATCCTGGCAGGTCAACGCCTACGTGCGCGACCAGGCGTTCCGCGCGGTGTTCGCCGGAGTCAACGCCGCGCGCACCGTCGCGACCCCCGCGCTCGACCAGTTCGCGGTGCCGGCGTCGGCCGTGGGCGCGAACCTCATCGTCCGCCGGCCGGTCTCGCCGGCCTTGACGCTGGACCTGGGCGGCGACGTGCGTCACGCCGACGGTACGACCAACGAGCGCTTCCAATTCGTCGGCCAGGGCTTCACGCGCCGGCGCGAAGCCGGCGGCGAACAGACGCTGGCGGGGGGCTTCGCCGAGGCGACCTGGACGCCCGCGCCCGACCTGCTGCTCACCGCCGGCGGGCGGATCGACGCCTGGCGCCAGCACGACGGCCGCCGCCGCGAGACCGACATCGCGACCGGCGCCACCCTGCGCGACGACCGCTTCGCCGCCACCGACGGCGTGGTCGGCAACGTCCGCGCCGGCGCACGCGCCGAATTCGCGGGCGGCTGGGCGGTCAGGGCCGTGGCCTACAGCGGCTTCCGCGTGCCGACCTTGAACGAGTTGTACCGGCCGTTCCGCGTCGGCAACGACATCACCGAGGCCAACCCGGCGTTGACGCCCGAGCGTCTGTACGGCGGCGATCTCGGCGTCGACGG
>JANRJB010000108.1:0-2806 GCA_033764265.1 Rhodospirillaceae bacterium
CGGCAAGACCCTGGTCGTCAAAGGCGCGCGGGCCAACAACCTGACCGGCGTCGACGTGACCTTTCCGCTCGGCACCCTCACCTGCGTCACCGGCGTGTCGGGCGGCGGCAAGTCGTCGCTGGTGCTGGAGACGCTGTACAAGGGCCTGGCCAAGGCGCTGTACGGCGCGCGCGACCTGCCGGGGCCGCATGAACGGATAGAAGGCCTCAATCACCTCGACAAGGTGATCGACATCGACCAGAGCCCGATCGGCCGCACACCGCGCAGCAACCCGGCCACCTACACCGGCTGCTTCACGCCGATCCGCGACTGGTTCGCCGAGCTGCCCGAGGCCAAAACCCGCGGCTACGCGCCGGGGCGCTTCAGCTTCAATGTGAAGGGCGGGCGCTGCGAGGCGTGCCAGGGCGACGGCGTCATCAAGATCGAAATGCACTTCCTGCCCGACGTGTACGTGACCTGCGACGTCTGCAAGGGCAAGCGCTACAACCGGGAAACCCTGGAAGTTCACTTCAAGGGCAAAAGCATCGCCGACGTGCTCGACATGACGGTCGAGGAAGGCTGCGAGTTCTTCAAGGCGGTGCCGGCCATCCGCGACAAATTGGAACTGCTTCGCCAGGTCGGGCTGGGCTACGTCCACTTGGGCCAGCAGGCGACCACGCTCTCGGGCGGCGAGGCCCAGCGCGTGAAGCTGGCCAAGGAACTCAGCAAGCGCGCCACCGGACGCACGCTGTATATCCTGGACGAGCCCACCACCGGCCTGCACTTCGAGGACGTGAAGAAACTGCTGGAGGTGCTGCAGACGCTGGTCGACCAGGGCAACAGCGTGATCGTGATCGAGCACAATTTGGAAGTCATCAAGACCGCCGACTGGATCATCGACCTTGGCCCGGAGGGCGGCGCCAAGGGCGGCCGCGTGGTCGCGGTCGGCACGCCCGAGGACGTGGCGGCGACGAAGGGCAGCTACACCGGCGAATTCCTGCGCGAGCGGTTGAAGGTGGCGGTGAAGGGGAAGGAAAAGCGGAGGGCGTGATGGACTTCAGTAGCGCAAATCTCTGTCAGTTGCCGAATGATGGGTTCGAGCTGGAGTCAGCCTTGACAGGTTTTTCGCAATTTGCGAAGTTATGAGATGCGAAGCATCGGGTACTCGGCGTCTGCCCGCAAGGCTTTGGACCGGATGCAACCGGCCAAGCGCGATGACATCCGCCAAGCCATCGATCGATACGCCGCTGATCCCACTCTACGGCACGCGAATGTCAAACCGTTGGTTGGTCGCAAAGGTGGTTACCGGATTCGCGTTGGTGATTGGCGCGTGATCTGTGAACTGACGACTGATCGCATTATCGTCTGGGATGTGCTGCCGCGCGGCGATGCATATTCCAAGAAGCACCGGAGGTGACTTGTGGCCCGTCGCGGATTGGAAGAAGTGCAGGAACCGTTTATGCACGAAGGCATGCCTGCGGCCTTGCGCGGCATCCGCGCTATGCCGCCGCGGCAACGCGTGACTGTTCCTGCCAAACTCATTCAAGATTTGCTCGATCGCGCCGAGATGGTTGAAGACATCCGCGCCTTCGACGCCGCTAAGGCGCGCGGCGGTGAATTGATTCCGGCGGCGGTGATGGACCGCATCTGGGCCGGCGAGAACCGCGTGCGCGCCTTTCGTGAATGGCGCGGGCTGAAACAGGGCGAGCTGGCCCGCGCTGCCGGCTTGTCGCAGGCCTACGTGTGCGAGCTTGAGCAGGGCAAGAACGTCTCCGCCCGCGCGGGCAAGGCGCTCGCCCGGGCGCTGGGCGTCGAGGTCGGCGACCTGTTAGCCTGACGCCATGATCCGCCTGCTCGGCCGCACCGGCTCGATCAACGTCCGCAAGGTGCTGTGGACGCTGCGCGAGATCGGCGTGCCGTTCGCCCACGAGGCCGAATGGGGCACGCCGGCGCGGCCGACCTCGGCGCCCGTGTTCCTGGCGCTCAACCCCAACGGACTTGTGCCGGTGCTGGTGGACGAGGCCGGCGCCGTGTGGGAATCCAATACCATCTGCCGCTATCTCGCGGCCGCGTTCGGGCGGGCGGACCTGCTGCCGGCCGGGGCCGAGGCGCGCGCCCAGGTCGAGCGGTGGATGGACTGGCAGGCGACCGACCTCAATACAGCCTGGCGGCCGGCGTTCATGGGCCTGGTGCGGCGCGACCCGCGCTTCGCCGACCCGACGGGCATCGAACGCAGTGCCCAGAATTGGAACCGGCTGATGGGCGTGCTCGACGGCCAGCTTGCGCGCGCCGGCGATTACGTCTGCGGCCGGACCTTCACGCTGGCCGACATCGTGCTGGGGGTATCGGCGCACCGTTGGTCGATGACGCCGATCGCCCGGCCCGCCCTGCCCCACGTGCGTGCGTGGTTCGCGCGGCTTAAGGCGCGCCCGGCGGCGAACGTCGCGCTTCTCGACCGAGTATCCGTAGCCCCCCAGACCTGAAGCGACAACCTTGCGTTTCTATCTGACTAGTCATATGACTAGTCAGATGCGTTCGAGGAGCCCGCCGCCGTGAACAAGATGCCCGCCCGGAAATGGGCCTTGCAGGACGCCAAGGCCAAATTCAGTGCGTTGATCGACGCCGTTCTGGCCGAAGGCCCGCAGGTGGTCACGCGGCGCGGGGTCGACACCGCCGTCGTCGTGCCGATGGCGGAATGGACCCGCCTGTCGCACGCCCAGCAGCCGACCCTGAAGGACCTGTTGCTGGCCGCTCCCAAGGACGCGGAGTTCGCGCGCCGGCTGCGCACGCGGCGTGCGGTCAGGTTGCCGCCACCAGTGGCGCTCGG
>JANRJB010000075.1:0-6307 GCA_033764265.1 Rhodospirillaceae bacterium
CGACAGGCCGTCGTCCATGGTGAAGCGCTCGCGCGACCAGTCGGGCGACACGCCCAGCCGGCGCAGCTGGTGGGTGATCATCCCGCCCGACTGTTCCTTCCAGCTCCATACCCGCGCCACGAATGCCTCGCGGCCCAGCGCCCGGCGCGAGGTGCCCGATGCTTCAAGCTGACGCTCCACCACCATTTGCGTGGCGATGCCGGCATGGTCGGTGCCCGCCTGCCACAACACGTCACGGCCTTTCATCCGCCAATAGCGGATCAGGATGTCCTGCAGCGTGTTGTTCAGCGCGTGGCCGATGTGCAGGCTGCCGGTGACGTTGGGTGGCGGAATCACGATGCAGAACGGTTCGCGGCCCGGTCCCGGCGTCGGCGCGAAATCGCCGGCCTGTTCCCAGCGGGCATACAAGGCCTCTTCCACGGTCGCGGGCTCGTAGGTCTTTTCCAGCATGGCGGTTCTATTCCCGGCGGCCTGATCGCGCGGCCGGGCCGACGCTTTGAAAGGGTCAATAAGGGGCTGGGTTTACCCGCCTGGGTCGGCCCGCGCAACCGGTCAAGGCATTAGGCCGTACGGCGCGCGATCAGACTGTCGAGCGAGGCCAGGGTGTCGGAATTCCGCATGCGGAACAAGACGATGGATACGACCGCCACCGGCACCGCGTTCCAGAACAAGCGGTGCTCGAACGAACCGAACGGATCGACCAGGTACTGCCATGTCGACAGCGTGGCGATCAGGTTCATCGCCATGATCAGCCCGTAGCTGACCCAGCGGCGGAATCCGGTGGCGAACGCGATCACCGCCACCAGCTGCGCCCCGCCGAGCAGCGGCGAAAAGCGCGAATCGAGATCGACCTTGTAGAAAACCGCGAACGCCTGGGCGCTTTCGGCAGGGTTGACGAACTTGCCGATCACCCATTGCAGCATGAACGCGGCGACCGCCAGTCGCAGCAGCAACAGGCACTGCGCCAGCACGCGGGTGCCTTCGGCAGGCGCGGAGATTGGACCAGCAGACGATGAGTCAGCGGACATCGGCGAAAACTAGAAATGTTTTCGCGATGGGCGGCAACACATTCTTGGTTTCGAGGCGATGCCGCAGCCGAACGCGCTTATTGGATGCCTTCGGTGCGATTCACGATGCGCTCGATTTCCTGCTTGACAATGCGCTCGACCATGTAGGGCAGGTTCGTGTCGAGCCATTCCTTCAGAATCGGCGTGCAGATCTCGCGAACCAGCTGCTCCAGCGTGATCCCGGAATTGCCCAATGCGATGGCGCGTTCGCGCGCGACCGCCGAGGCCAACGTTGCAATCGACGCGCTGGACGCCTGCGCCACCGGCTCGGAGACCAGTTGCTGATAGCCCTGGCCGTAGTCGTGCGGCGGGCCATATTGCGGCGGCGGTTGCGGTTCGTACATCGGCCCCGGATGGGGCTCGTGATGGGGTTCAGGCTCTGGCTCCTGTTCCACCATCATCGACTGCGAAAGCTGCAAGGGCTCTGGTTCGGGTTCCTCGACGGTTTCGTCGGGTTCCTCGAAAATCGAGCCCATCGGTTCGGGTTCAGGATCGGCCGCGACGACGATTTCGGGCTCCGGCTCCGGCGGCGGTGGAGGCGGCGGCGGGGGTGGAGGCGGCGGCGGGGGCGGCGGCGGCGCAGCAGCCTTCGCCGGTTCCGGCTTGGCGGCCTCACCGTCGTCTTCGGACAGAATCTTTCGGATGGAGGCGAGGATGTCCTCCATCGAAGGTTCTTGCTGACCTTCGGCACTCATGACGAATTACCACTCCCCATCGGCAGTGTGCCGATTGTTTTGAGAGTGTCATAGGAAAAAAGGCTTAACAATTGTCTAACCGCGCCAACGCGTTGGCCGGTGCGCCGGGCGGGCCGAGGGTGAGCAAGCCGCTCAGCGGGCGGTTTCCGCGTCGCTTTGCGATGCCGGATCGGTCCCGAACGCCTTGTTCTTGACGTCGCGGTAGTGCGCCTCGGCGTCGTAAACCGCAACCTCGAGCCCCACCCCTTCCGCGTTCAGCCGGCCCATGGCCGACAGCAACTGATAGGCCGCGACCTGCTGATTGCGCTTGGCGCGCACCAGGTTCACGCGCGCGTTCAGAAGTTCCTGCTCGGCGTCGAGCACATCCAGCACGGTGCGCGAGCCGACCTCGGCTTCGCGTTGTACGCCTTCAAGAGCGATCTGCGAGGCGGATATCTGCGCTTCGATCGACGTGATGCTGGCGCCGGCCGCCTGATAGCTTTCCCACGCCGCGGTCGCCGACTGGCGCGCGTCGAGGCGCGCCTTGTCGGCCTCGAGCCGGCGCTGTCCGGCGGTCGACTTGGCCTGGCGCAGCCGTGCGTACTCGGCGCCGCCCTGATACAGCGGCACGGTGACCTGAGCCTGAGCCTGGGCTTGTTTGGATTCAGATTTATTGGCGAGGGTATTCTCGGACCGGGCGTACTGAGCCACAAGATCCACGGAGGGCAGCAGGTCGCCGCGCGCCACGTCGATGCCTTCCTGCGCGGCGATGGCGGTGAAGTCCGCGGCCAGGAAATTGGGGTTGTTCGCGGTGGCTTCCGACAGTGCCTCGTCGAAGCTGCCCGGCACCGCCGGCACCTGGTCCGGCTGGGTCAGAGCCTGCGGCTCGTTGCCGATGACATTGCGATAAGTGGCGCGGGCGCGTTGCAGGTCGCCCTCGGCCTGGACCAGCGATGCCTGTGCGCCGGCCAGGCGCGCCTCGGACTGGGCAACATCGGTGCGGGTGATTTCGCCAACCCGGAAGCGGTCCTGGGTGGCTTCCAGCTGACGGGCCAGGACCTGGACGTTGTTGCGCTGCAGGTCGACGACCGCCTCGTTGCTGATGACGTCGAGATACGCGGTCGCGGCATCGAGCAGGACCTGGGCCTCGGTGCCGTCCAGCCGGGCGCGCTGGGCCTGTACAGTGGCCTTGGCCTGGTCGGTCCCGTTGACGGTTTTGAAGCCCCGGAAGAGCGGCTGACGCAATTGAACCGACGCCTGATTTTGGGTGCGCAAAGAGGTGCCGGAACTGAACAGCGCGCCGCCGGAGGACGCGCCGGTGATTTCGTTCTCGGTGCGCTGGCGGGTCAGCGTGCCATTGACCGTGAGCGACGGGCGCCAACCCGACAATGCGATCGGCACGGACTCGTCAACCGCGCGCAACTGCGCCCGGGCTGCCAGCAAGCCGGGATTGTTCTGGTAGGCCGCGGCCATGGCGTCTTTCAGGGTTTCAGCCTGGCCAGGACCCGTCCAAGCCAACATCGCCACCGTCGCCACGGTCGCCAGGTACGCGGCCCGCAATCGACCGCCCGTTCTTGAACGCCCCGACATTTCAGAAACCTCGATTGAATTTCAATGAGTTGCCGACGATACCTGGGTCGACGTTGGCCGTACCTCTAACCGAAGCCGGTTCTGACTGCCACCCATTCTCTGTAACTTCTTGTGTCATCTATGAAGTTCAGGCTCACGACGATGAAAACGCATGCGTCGCGCCTCGTCCGCCAACGCCGCGCTCCGACGCCGGCCACGCAAAACATCGGAAAGTTTATACACAGCATGAGATAACATCAGCAATTCATTGAAAAGAATATATTATGTTCCACTACATGATCAAAACACAAAACCTGCCTTGGCCTCGAAACCCGGCAGGACGGGAGTCGCCGCATCGTAGTCGGACCGCGCGCCGAAGGCATCTTCGGTCCGCGTAATCAACGTACACCGGCCAACTCCGTTTTGTCGGACTACTGTAACCAACCGGCCCCCATCGGCCAGTTGGCGTTTGATGGCATCGGGAACGTGATCGACCGCGCCGTTGATGAAAATCACGTCAAAGGGCGCCTGGCCGGGACAGCCGGCGGTCAGCGGGCCGTTGATCACGGCGACATTGTCGATCTTGAGTTCGGCCAGCGCTCGGGTGGCTGCAGCCGACAGCGCGGGGTCGGACTCCAGGCCAACGACCGAACTGGCCAATTGCGCCAGCACCGCTGCCGAGTATCCGCCGGCCGCCCCGATCACCAAGGCGGCTTCGGTGGGCTGGACTTCGGCCATCTGCAGCAGGCGCGCCAGCACCAGGGGTTCCATGATGAAGCGGCCATGGCCCACCGGCAGGTCCTCATCGACATAGGCGAACTGGCGCTGCGACGGCTGCAGGAATTTCTCCCGCGGCACCGCCCCCATGGCGCCGATCACCGCCGGGTCGTTGACTTCGTTGGGGCGGAGCTGGCTGGCCACCATGTTGCGGCGCGCGGCGACAAAATCCATGGCGAAATCACCGGATGCTGGCGCGGGGCCCGCGACACGCGGATCCCTGAAAACGTTGAAGAATTGCTGCGCTTATACGCGCATGGAGGTGCCTTGACAACGCTGCGCGGCGCGCCAAGGCTTGCTTGACCCCCTGGGTAGGCCCTTCTATAAGACCGAGCCTTTTTCTAGCGCGGGCACGCGGCGTTTGACGTGCTTTCCACGACGCCGGAACGCAGGCGGTTGTGGCCTGCAAGCACGCAACAGCGTGGCAAGCGGCCGAGTGGCAGAGTGGTGATGCAGCGGACTGCAAATCCGCGTACGTCGGTTCAATTCCGGCCTCGGCCTCCATGCCCTGGTCCGGCGTAGCTCAATGGTAGAGCACCCGGCTGTTAACCGGGTGGTTGTAGGTTCGAATCCTACCGCCGGAGCCACTTCGCCTCGCTTGACCTATGTCCAGCGTCAAAGCGGCGTGCCCCACGAGCGGCAGCGCATTGTTTCGCCAATGAACTTTTGCCCTTGAAACACCTTCCTTATTTTCATTGCGGGCGGGGTGGGTTAGAACAGTCAGGATTATCTTTGGGGGGTGCAGGATGTCGTCACGCCTGCCGCTGATTGCGGGTTTATATGTTTCGTTCGTGGCCTTGAACGTTCCGGCCGTGGCGGCGCCGTTGCAGGATGAGTTGAGTACACTGCTCGCTGCCCACCCCCTGGTGAAATCCGCGGAACTGCAGATCGACGCAGCAGACAAAGGCTACGACGCCGCGTTTAGCGCGTTCCTGCCCAGCCTGGATGCCACCGGTTCGGCCGGGTACGAACGCGTCACCACGCCGTCGTTTCGCGCCACACCCGACGGCGCCTTCGAAACCGATTCCCAAAACTATAGCGTGACCCTGAAGCAGAACGTGTGGGACGGTGGTGGACGCCTGTCGGCGCGCCAGGCCACGGGCATTCAGCTGGAACTGGCCCAGATCGGCCTGAAGAACACGCGGCAGACCGTGATGTTCGAGGGCATCGTCGCCTACTTGAACACGCTGCGTCAGAACGAATTGCTCAAGCTATCGTCGCAGAACGAGCAGAACATCCGCCGCCAGCTCAACCTGGAAGACGAACGGGTCCGTCGCGGCTCGGGCATCGCGGTCGATGTGCTGCAGGCCAAGTCGCGCCTGCAGATTTCGATGGAACGACTGGTGGCCGTGACCGGTGCCCTGCAGGACGCACAAAGCCGCTATCTGCAGGTGTTCGGACGCGGCGCGGATTTGCCGACCATGTCCCTGCCCGCCGGCCCGATGTCGACTTTGCCGGCAACGGTGGACGAAGCCATCGACGCCGCGCTCGACGAGAACCCCGTGGTGTTGGCCAGCAATCGCCAGATCGACTTGGCGAACGAACGCCGCGATACCGCCGAAGCCGAGTACTATCCGTCGGTCGACGTGGTCCTGCTGCACAAGCAGGAGAAGGACTTCAACGGCACACCCGGCAACCGGCGCGACTATTCGGCGAAGGTGCAGGCGACCTGGAATCTGTTCAACGGCCTCGGCACCTCGAACCGCGTTTCGCAGGCGGCGTTCGATTACGAAGCGCGTCAGAGCGAGTACGCCCAGTCCCGCCGCAAGGTCGAGGAAAGCGTCCGATTGGCTTGGCAGGCGTTGAAAACCACCGAGCAGCGGGTCGAATTGCTTGAAAACGCCGTCAACATCGCCGCGGAAGTGTTCGATGCCCGCCAGGCGCTGCGCGAGTCAGGCAAGGAAACCGTGATCAACGTGCTGGACGCAGAGAACGAAGTGTTCACCGCCCGCATCAATCTGGTCGGCGCGCAGTTCGATTACCAGATCGCGGCATACCAGCTGTTGCAGGCCATGGGCCGGCTGGAACTTGCCGCCGTCCAGTAACTCCGGCGACGCTCACGCTTATTTCGACGTGGCGACGTAGACGCCGTCCCAATCCGGGCCCGGCGGGTGCGCCTTGAATTCCTCGATACGCTCCCGATACAGATCGTAGAACGCGGGCAGTTCGCCCGTCAGGCCCTTACCGATGACCGGGTTGGCCTTGCACTGGGCGATCAAC
>JANRJB010000139.1:0-2025 GCA_033764265.1 Rhodospirillaceae bacterium
GACCAACTTCCACCTGCCGCGTTCGACGCTGTTCATGCTGGTCGCGGCGCTGGCCGGGCTCGCGCGCATGCAGCGCGCCTACGCCCATGCCATCGCCGCCGAATATCGCTTCTATTCCTACGGCGACGCCTGCTGGATTCCGCGTCAGGAGGAGTCCGCGTGAGCGCGTTCGTCTTCACCGTCAGCGCCACCGACGGCGCGGCGCGGCGCGGACGCCTGGTCACCGCCCACGGCGCGGTGGACACGCCGGCGTTCATGCCGGTCGGCACCGCCGCCACCGTGAAAGCCATGTTCCCCGAAACGGTGGCGGCCACCGGCGCGCAGATGATCCTGGCCAACACCTACCACCTCATGCTCCGCCCGGGCGCGGAGCGCATCGCCCGGCTGGGCGGCGTACGCGACTTCATGAACTGGCCGGGGCCGGTGCTGACCGATTCAGGCGGCTACCAGGTCATGTCGCTGGCCAAGCTGCGCAAGATCGACGCCACCAACGGGGTCACGTTCCAGTCGCACATCGACGGCGCGAAGCATGTCCTTTCGCCGGAAAGCTCGATCCGGATTCAACATCAGCTCGACGCCACCATCACCATGGCCTTCGACGAGTGCACGCCGTACCCGGCCACGAAAGACGAGGTTGCCGCCAGCATGCGGCTGTCGATGGGCTGGGCGGCGCGCAGCAAGCAGGCCTATGTGGACCGGCCCGGCTACGGCCTGTTCGGCATCGTCCAGGGCGGCGTGCACGCCGACCTGCGCGCGGAGTCCGCCGCCCGGCTGAAGGAGATCGGTTTCGCCGGCTACGCCGTCGGCGGGCTGGCGGTGGGCGAGGGGCAGGACCTGATGTTCGCCACGCTCGATGTCACCGTGCCGCACCTTCCGGCCGACCGGCCGCGCTACCTGATGGGCGTGGGCAAGCCGCTCGACATTGTCGGCGCGGTGGCGCGCGGCATCGACATGTTTGACTGCGTGCTGCCGACGCGCTCGGGCCGCACCGCCCAGGCGTTCACGCGGTTCGGCGCGCTCAACCTGCGCAATGCCCGCCACGCCGACGACCCGCGCCCGCTCGACCCCACGGTCAGCTGCCCGGCCAGCCGCGATTACAGCCGCGCCTATCTGCACCACCTGATTCGCAGCGACGAGATCCTGGGGCTGATGCTGTTGTCCTGGCATAATGTCGCGTTCTATCAGCAACTGATGGCCGAACTGCGCGATGCCATTGCCGGCGGCACCCTCGACGCCTACGCCCGACAGTTCGCCGCCGACCAAGCGCGCGGCGACGGCGAACGCGATGACGAAACAGGCGCCTGATCGCGAGGCAATCCGGTCCAAGGCCGGGTCACTGGGCTTTGACGCCGTGCGCTTTACCCGCGCCGAGCTGCCCCAGGGCACGCAAGACCAGTTCCACCAGTTCCTGGTCGACGGCCGCTCCGGCGACATGCACTGGCTGGCGCGCGAAGCCGCACGCCGCGCCGATCCGCGCCGGCTGTGGCCCGCGGCGCGCAGCGTTATCGTCGTCGGCGTCAACTACGGCCCGTCCGGCGATCCGCGCGCCGGCCTCGCCCACGCCGACCGCGGCGTCGTCAGCGTCTATGCCCGCAACCGCGATTATCACGACGTGCTGAAGAAGCGCCTGAAGGCCCTGGCGCGCTGGCTGCACGAATCATCCGGCGCCGAGGTCAAGCTGTTCGTCGACACCGCGCCGGTCCTGGAAAAGCCGCTTGCCCAGCAAGCGGGGCTGGGCTGGCAGGGCAAGCACACCAACCTTGTCAGCCGCGACTTCGGCTCGTGGCTGTTCCTGGGCGAAGTGTTCACCACGCTCGACATTCCCGCCGACGCGCCCGAGACCGATCATTGCGGCGCGTGTCGGGCCTGCCTGGATGTCTGCCCGACGCAGGCTTTCACCGGGCCGTACCGCATCGACGCGCGGCGCTGCATCTCGTACCTCACCATCGAGCACAAGGGCGTTATCCCGCGCGAACTGCGCCCGCTGATGGGCAATCGCATCTACGGCTGCGACGATTGCCTGGC
>JANRJB010000145.1:0-36659 GCA_033764265.1 Rhodospirillaceae bacterium
ATTCCGCGGCTGGAGTCCATCGTCGCCGACAAGTCCCAGGCCCTCGACGGTCTCGCCGAGCGGTTGAAGCTGGCGCCGGCGAAGCTGATCGACGGTAAGCGGCGCGACCTCGACGTGCTGCTGGCGCGGCTCAACCTCGACCGTTACGTCCGCGACCTTGCGCGCTTCGCCGCCGACCTCGACGCCCTGATGGAGCGCCTGGCGCGGGGCGTGCGCCGGTCCGCCGCCGATACCGCCACGTCAGCCAATGCGATGTTCGCGCGGCTTGAGTCGGTGTCGCCCAAGCAGGTTCTCAATCGCGGCTATGCCATTGTCTATGCCGGCGCCGTGCCGATCACCCTGGCGGCCGAGACCACAGCCGGACAGGCGCTCGGCATCGAATTCGCCGACGGCAAGATCGGCGCGCGCGTCGATGCCGTCGCGCCGCCAGGTCCGACATCGAAGGCGAAGCCCAGGCCTGCGGGCGGTCAAGGGTCGCTGTTCTGATGCGCGCGCAGATCACTGCACTGGCGCTGTTGGCGGCGGCATCGGCCCGTGCCGAAATCGTGCTGGACGGAAAAATCGAACAGGGCGGCCTCGCGCTCGGCCGTGTCGCGCCCGGCGCGACGGTGGAATTCGCCGGCCGCACCGTGCCGGTTACGCCCGATGGGCGCTTCGTCATCGGCTTCGACCGCGACGCGCCGGTCCAGGCCGACTTGGCCATCGTTCGCCCGGACGGCGGGCGCGACGCCCAAACGCTCCGCATCGCCGCGCGCACGTGGCAGATCGAGCGGGTCGAAGGCCTGCCGCAGAAGCTGGTCACGCCCGACCCCGCGACCGCCGCGAAAATCGCCGCCGACAACGCGCTCCTGGCCGCCACGCGCGAGCGCACCGAGGCGATCCCGTTTTTCGACACCGGCTTTGTCATGCCGGCGAAGGGCCGCATTTCGGGCGTGTTCGGCAGTCAGCGGGTGCTGAACGGCGTGCCGCGCGCGCCGCACGTCGGCCTCGACATCGCCGGGCCCGTCGGCACGCCGGTGATCGCCGCCGCCGACGGCATCGTCGCGCTGGCCAAGGCCGACATGGTGCTGACCGGCCAGACGGTGGTGATCGAGCACGGCTACGGGCTCGACAGCGTCTACATCCACATGAGCGATATTTCCGTGTCCGACGGCGAACGCGTCCGCCAGGGCCAGCGCATCGGCGCCATCGGCCAAAGCGGCCGTGCGAACGGCCCGCACCTGCATTTCGGCGTCACATGGTTCGACGTCCGCCTCGACCCCGAGACGGTGCTGGCGGTGTTGCCGGCCTCAGCGGCCGGGCAGAACGCGGCGCAGTAGCGCCGACAGCGCGTCCGGCGCGTCGAACACCGCGCGCACGCCGACCACGTCGACCTGCTGGCGCTGATCGGGCGCGAGCTTGACCGCATCCTTGGCGGTGGTCACCGGCACCGCGCCGAAGCGAAACGCCTGATCCAGGATCGGCTGGATGTCGGCGTCGGTGTAGGGGTGATGATCCTCAAAGCCGTAGCGCGCCACCACCTGCGCGCCGATCTCCTCCAGCGTGCGGAAGAACTTGTCGGGCCGGGCCAGGCCGGCGAAGGCGACCACGGCGCGCCCGCGCAGGGATTCCGCGCCGGCGTCGGGCACCAGCCGTGCGCGCAGCACCTGCAGCCCTTCCGGCAGGCGGGCGCGTAACCCCGAAACATCATCGCCCACCAGCACCACCGCATCGGCGCGCGACAGCGCGTCGCGCGGGGCCTCGCGCAGCGGCCCGGCGGGCACGCAATAGCCGTTGCCGAACGGGTCGGCGCCGTCGATCACGACCAACGATACATCCTTGCGCAGGCCGGGATGCTGATGGCCGTCGTCGAGCACCGCGACCGTCAGGCCGTCGTGCGCCGCCAATCGCGCGGCCTCGACGCGCCGGCGCGCGATATAGGTCGGGTGGTGCGGGGCGTGCATCAGCGCTTCGTCGCCCACGTCTGCGGCGGTGTGCGTCTGCGGATCGACCCGCGTCGGCGCCGTCAGCCGCCCGCCGTAGCCGCGCATGACGATCGCCGGCCGCGCGCCCAGGTCGATTAAAGCGTCGGCGATCGCCGCGGCCACCGGCGTCTTGCCGGCGCCGCCCACGGTCACGCCGCCGACCGACACCACCGGGATCGGCGCGATATCGCGCGGCGATCGGGCCGCGCGCCAGGTGGTGACCGCGCCGACGATGCGGCCCACGGGTTCGAGCACGCGGGCGAGGACATCGTCGGGATCGGACCAGAACTCAGGCGGCGACATGGCGTTGCGGGTCTTCGGCGATCCGGTCGGCGGCATCGCTGACCCGGTTCAGCTCCGCGGTCAGGCGCGCGCGCGTCTCGGCCATCGTCGCGGCATCGGCATCCTTGGCCACGCGCAGCGGCGCGCCCCACACCATGGCGCCGCGGCCGAACGGCAGCCCGACGATCAGCCGGTCCCAGGTGTTCAGCTTCAGCGCATGCGACAGCCCGACCGCCGCCGGCAGTATGGCCGCGCCCGACAGCCGCGCCATCGCCAGCACGCCGTCCTGCGCCTGGCGGCGCGGACCGCGCGGGCCGTCGGGCGTGACGCCGATGGATTCGCCGGCCTTGAGTTTGCGCACCAGCCGGCGCAGGGCCTCGCCGCCGCCGTGGGTGGTGGAGCCGGCGACGGTGGAAATCCCGAACGCCGCCACCGCGCCGGCGATCACCTGGCCGTCGGGGTGGGACGAGATCAGCATGTGGAACGGCCGGCGCGACGCCCAGCAGTAGGCCATCAGCGCCAGCCGCTCGTGCCAGAAGGCGACGATCACCGCTTCGTCGCCGCGCCAGGCGGGCTCGGCGGCGGCAGCGTTCAACGTTTGCCAGCGGGTGGTGGCCTTGACCAGCCGGATGTGCGCCGTGGTCAGCGCCCGCAGCCCGCGGCGCACCGCGGGCCCACGGCTGAAGTGCTTGAGCTTGTTGCGCAGATCGGCCAACGGGTCCTCGGCGGCGGTTCACCGGGACCATAATGGAACGCCGCCGCCGAAGGAACGGCAGCGACGCGCGCCCTATGCCGCCTTGGTCACGGCGCTTTCTGTTGGCGCCAGGCCGAGCCGGTCGAACTCGAAGCTTTTGACGTTGTCCAGGAATTGCTGGGTGCAGGCCGCCCACGAAAACAGTTCGGCGTGCGCGCGGCAGGCGGCGGGCGAGGCGGACAAAGCGGTGCGCACCGCCGTGGCCAGGTCGGCGTGCAGGCAGCCGACCGGGGCGTCGCCGATCACGTCCAGCGGGCCCGGCACCGGATAGGCCGCCACCGGCACGCCCGAGGCCAGGGCCTCGATCAGCACCAGGCCGAAGGTATCGGTCAGGCTGGGGAACACGAACACGTCGGCGGCGGCGAAGTGGCGCGCCAGTTCCTCGCCCTGCTTGACGCCGGCGAACACCACGCTCGGATACTTGCGCTGCAACAGGTCGAGGCGCGGCCCGTCGCCGACCACCAGCTTGGTCCCCGGCAGGTCGAGCGCCAGGAAGGCCTCGATGTTCTTCTCCACCGCCACGCGCCCGACGTACAGCATGATCGGCCGCGGCAGGTTCAGGAAGCTCTTGTCGCGCGGGTGGAACAACTCGGTGTCGACGCCGCGGCTCCAGCGCTTGATGTTGGAGAAGCCGCGCGCGGTCAGTTCGTCTTCCACCGTCTGGGTCGCCACCATGATTCCGGACGACTTGCCGTGGAACCAGCGCATGGCGGCATAGGTCAGCCGCGTCGGGATCTTGAAGCGGGCGTTGACGTACTCGGGAAACTTGGTGTGGAAGGCGGTGGTGAACGGCACGTCGTTCCTGACGCAGTAGCGCCGCGCCGAGATGCCGAGCGGGCCTTCGGTGGCGATGTGCACCACGCACGGGCGGAATTTCTCGATGGTGGCGCCGATCTTGCGGCCCGGAAACAGCGCCAGGCGGATTTCCGGATAGGTCGGGCACGGCACCGACTTGAACCAGTCGGGCGTGATGTAGATGACCTCGTGATGCAGCGCCTCGAGGTGCTGCTTCAGCGTGCTCAGGGTTCTGACGACACCGTTGACTTGGGGGTGCCAGGCGTCGGTGACGAGGAGTATTCGCATTCGATGGCCTTGTTGAACGCTTCCAGGGGAACACGCGCGGTCTTGGGCTTGTGGACGGGGCCGGGCGCGGCGGTCGCGGCGGCGTCGGCTTCGCCGGCCGCGCGCGCGGCCAGCGGCGCGGGCAGGCCGAGCGGGGCGGTCGCGCCCGGCACCAGGCCGCGCAGGTCGGCCCAGGCGATGATTTCCATGCGGCCGTCGAAGTGCTCGACCAGCGCGGTGCAGCTTTCGACCCAGTCACCGTCGTTGCAGTAGCGCACGCCGTCGATGTCCTTGATCGCGGCGTGATGGATGTGGCCGCAGATCACGCCGTCGGTGCCGCGCGTGCGCGCCATGTTGGCCATGGCGCCCTCGTAGTTCGAGATGAACTGCACCGCGTTCTTGACCTTGTGCTTCAGGTACTTCGACAAGGACCAGTAGGGCAGGCCGAGCACGCGGCGGGCGACGTTGAACCAGTGATTGACCGCGAGCGCGGTGACGTAGGCGTAGTCGCCCAGCACCGCCAGCCAGCGCGCGTAGATCATCACGCCGTCGCACTCGTCACCGTGGATCACCAGGTAGCGCTTGCCGTCGGCGGCCTTGTGCACGACGTTGCGGCGCACCCTGATCTGGCCGAACTCGTGGCCCAGGTAGTCGCGCAGGAACTCATCGTGATTTCCGGGCACATAGACTACGTCGGTGCCCTTGCGCGCCTTGCGCAGCACCTTCTGGACAACGTCGTTGTGGGCCTGCAGCCAGAACCAGTTGCGCTTCAGGCGCCAGCCGTCGACGATGTCGCCGACTAGGTAGAGCCGCTCGCTCTCGGTGTGCTTGAGGAAATCGAGCAGGAACTCGGCCTTGCAGCCGCGCGTTCCCAAATGGATGTCGGAAATGAAGATCGATCGAAACTTCAGGCTGGTGCCGACCGAACGCAACGGCGTCTCCGACCCACTGAAAGAACCATCATCCATTGCGGGTCGATGTACGCGAGGGCGAGTCGGTTGCCTAGAGTCGCGGCCCGGGATTTCGCCAACTCTTCACCGCCGTGCAACCAAAGTGTCACTGGCGCCGCCGAGTCGGCTCGGATACACCCCCCGCCATGCCGCAGGACCGTGACGCGCCGGCGTCTGTTCAGCCGTGTGAGAGCGCCGCGCTGTCCGGTCGAGCCGACATTTCCCCGCCGCGGCGCATCCTGGTGGTGTTCAATCCCATCGCCGGGCGCAAGCGCCGTCCCAAGCTCGATGCCGTGCTGGCCGCGCTGTCGCCCATCGCCGACGTCGCGGTGGTCGAGACCACCCATCGCGGCCACGCCGAGGAAATCGCCCGCGCCGCCGATCCCGCCCGCGTCGACCTGATCGCCGCGGCCGGCGGCGACGGCACCGTCAACGAGGTGGTCAACGGCCTGCGCGGCAAGTCCATTGCGCTCGGCGTCATCCCGCTCGGCACCGCCAACGTGCTGGCCGACGAGATCGCGCTGTCGCGCCGGCCCGCGCGCGTGGCGGCGACGCTGGCGCGCGGTGCGCTGAGGCCGATCCATGTCGGCCTGGCCAACGGCCGGCGCTTCGTGATGATGGCCGGCGCCGGCTTCGACGCCAACGTGGTCGCCGGCGTGTCGTTGGCGCTGAAGAAAAAACTCGGTCCGCTCGCCTACGTGATCGAAACCGCGCGGCTGGCGTTCACCGACGCCTTTGCCGGTCTCGACCTGGTGATCGACGGCGCGCCGCACCGCACCGTGTCGGCGGTGGTCTGCAACGGCCGCCACTACGGCGGGCCGTTCGTGGCCGCGCCCGGCGCGGCGCTGACAGACGACCTGTTGCACGTCGTGCTGCTCAAGGGCCGCGGCTGGACCTCGGTGGCCCGCTACGGCCTCGCGCTGGTGCTGGGCCGGCTGCCGACGTTGGCCGACGTGGACATCGTCGCCGGCCGGCGGATCGCAATTCGCGGCACGAGCGCGGCGCCGCTGCAGGCCGACGGCGACATCGTTACCGCGCTGCCGGCCGAGATCGCCGTCGACCCGGAGCCGGTGCGGCTCGCGTATCCCGCCTAAATCCACGGCCGCGTTGGGGTTGGCGCGGCTTTGACCGCGCCCGGCGTTCGTGCTGGCATACCCCCGCGTTCGGTCCAACGACAACACCGGGGGGCGGCGATGAAAAGCGTGATCGAGGATCTCTACAAAAAATCGGCGGCGATTCACGACAAGTACAAGGACCCTGAGCTGGACGAGCTGCTGCTCGGTCTGGTCCAGCGGTTCCAGGACGCCGACGCGATGTACCACCACTTCGGCTACCTGCTGATGCACATCAAGGCCACTGTCGCCTATCCGGTGCGCCCGGCCCATCTGCAGGGCGCCATCGACCGCGCCGAGCGGTTCCTGGAAAACTACGCCAAGCAGGGCCAGTAGACGGGCGCCGGCCCGACCGCTTGGTGCGGTCACGAGGCGCCAATCCGAAGGCGCGAGCCGGTGGATTTTCTCTCTGCATGATTGGTAAGCTGCCGGTCGGGTGTCCTGAGCGGGAGTGCCGGCCATGGGCCATGTCCATTCGCTGATCGTTCTAGCGACCGCGGTGGCGCTGACCGCCTGCACGGTCGAGACGAAGCAGCAGGCTCCGACCTTGCAGCCGATCACGGTATCGGCGGGAACGCCGACCAAGCCGATCGCGTTCAGCAAGTTGGATATTCGAATCCCACTCACCGAACCGATCGGCACGATTCAGACCGGTGGATATTGCCAGGACTCGGAAGATCTCAAGCTGCGGGGTGGGCGCTTTTCGCTCGACGGAGAGGGATTCGACCAGGTCTTCATCGAGGCTGCCACGCGAGCCGGATACCGCATCGTCGGCGATCCGAATGCGCTGTTCGAGGACCCAGAGCGGGATAAGGCTGAGTATCTCATCGGGTCGATCATCACCAACCTTGAAGTGAGCGTTTGCTACACGAACTCGGAGTTTGGCGATTTTCGTACCGGAGTTATTTCGGCGGTCTATTTGAAGGCCAATTGGCAAGTCTTTTCGACGCTCGAGCGGCGTGTGGTGCTCGATCTCGTTTCCGAGGGGTCAATTGGAGAACAAGACGATCGGGTCGATCCCGACACCGCCTTTGCTCTGGCATTCGAGCGCGCCACCCGCAACCTGCTCGCCGACCCGAAGTTTTACGAGCTGGTGACCGGCAGTCGCGCGGCGCCGGCGCAGACCACCGTCGCCGCCCCCCTGGTCGTGGCCGGACTGCAGTACGACCGCGGGCGGGCGTTCAACGCGAACGCCGTGAAGTCCTCGGTCGTGATGATCGAGGTCGGCGCCGGCGGCCATGGTAGCGGGTTCTTGGTCACACCCGACGGCTACATCCTGACCAACCAGCACGTCGTCGGCGGGGCTGAACGGGTGCGGGTGGTGTTCGACGACGGCAAGGCGGTGGTGGGCGAGGTGCTGCGCCGCGACAACGCGCGCGACATCGCGCTGGTCAAAGTGGCCGAGACCGGGCTGTCGAGCCTGCCGCTGGCGCGCAGCGAACCCGAGGTCGGCGCCGACGTGTACGCGATCGGCGCGCCGCTCGACCGCGACTACCAGGGCACGGTCAGCAAGGGCATCGTCTCGGCCTACCGGGTCGAGCAGGGCCAGCGCTACATCCAGGCCGACGTCAACGTGCTGCCGGGCAACTCGGGCGGGCCGCTGTTGGACGCGCGCGGCAACGTCGCGGGCGTCACGGTCTCGGGCGTCAGCATGATGGGCCTCTCGGCCGGGCTCAACTTCTTCATCCCGATCGCCTCGGCCCTGCAGGCCCTCGGCATCGTGCAGCCCTTATCGTAGCCGGTGCCGTCACCGGTGTGGTCGCCCGCCTCGACAGCGGCTACTTGCCCGCCAGGCTCATGCCGTCGACACGCACCGTGGGTGCGTCGGTGCCGTAGCGGAATTCCAGGTCGCTGGCCGGCGTCAGCCGCTTGAACATCTGCTTCAGGTTGCCGGCGATGGTGACCTCGGTGACCGGATAGGTCAGCTGGCCCCTTTCGATCCAGAAGCCCACCGCGCCGCGGCTGTAGTCGCCGGTCACGCTGTTGGCGCCCTGGCCAACCAAGTCCGTGACGTACAGGCCCTCGGCGATATCGCTTATCAGCGCGGTCACGGTGCGCGTGCCGGCGGCCATGTAGACGTTGGTGGCGGCCGGCGACGGCGGCGAGGACGATCCGCGCGCCGCGTGCCCGGTCGGCGCCAGCTTCAACTGCCGCGCGGTGCGCAGGTCCAACAGCCAGGTGGTCAGGATGCCGTTGTCGACCAGGTGGCGGCGGCGGTTGGGCAGTCCTTCCGCGTCGCACGGCTTGGAACGCAGGCCGCGCTGCTTGTGCGGGTCCTCGATGATGTCGACATTTGGTCCGAACACTTCCGTGTGCAGCGCGTCCTTCAGGAAGGTGGTGCCGCGCGCCACCGACGAACCGTTGATGGCGCCGAGCAGGTGGCCGACCAGGCTGCGCGAGACGCGCGGATCGAACACCACCGGCACCTTGGCGCTTTTCACCTTGCGCGCGCCCAGCTTTTTCACCGCGCGTTCGCCGGCGGCGCGGCCGATCTCGGCCGGGGCGCGCAGGTCGCTCAAGTACACCGCCGAGGTGTAGTCGTAATCGGTCTCCATGCCGCGCGTGGCGTCGCCGGCGATGACCGAGCAACTCAGGCTCGACCCCGAGCTGCGGTAGGTGCGATGGAACCCGACCGAGTTGGCGATGGCCACGTTCGACGCGCCCCAGTGGGCCGACGCGCCCTCGGAATTGGTGACGCCCTTGACCGCGAGCGCCGTGCCCTCGGTCTCCTTTGCCCAGGCGATCAGCTGCTCGGCCGACGGCTCGGCCGGATCGCAGATGTCGAGTGTCGGCAGCCAGGCGGCCAGCTGTCCCGGCTCGGCCAGGCCGACGAACGGGTCCTCGGGCACGGTGCGGGCCATGGCCACGGCGCGCTCGACCAGTTCCTTCAGCGCGGTCCGCGAACGGTCGGCCGAGGCGACGATCGCCTGGCGCTTGCCGATCAGTACGCGCAGGCCGATGTCGCCGCCCTCGGAGCGCTCCAGATGCTCGAGCTTGCCCATACGCCACGTGACGCCGACCGAGGTGCCGTCGGCGACCAGCGCATCGGCGGCGTCGGCGCCGGCGCGGCGGGCCTGCTTGATCAGGTCGGTGAGGATGTTCAACAGGTTTTCGGATGGGGGCATGAACAGCTCGGGGCGGAAGGCGGAAACGGCGGGCGACTATGGTGGCGGGCCCCGGCCAACGCAAGGTCTCGGCGTCTGTGCAGGCCTGTAAAATCGCAGGCGCGCGGCCCCCGCGACGGTTGACGCGCGCCGCGCGTCGCTCTCATGGTCGGGGGCGCCGCCACGTTCGACCGCCGGAGCAACTCATGTCCGAATTCAGGGAAAGACTCAAACGCAGCCCGCTGTGCCGCCGGTTCGGGCTCGATTATCCCATCGTCCAGGCCGGCATGGGCGGCGTGGCGGGCGGGGCACTCGCCGCGGCCGTGTCCAACGCGGGCGGCCTCGGCACGATCGGCGCCGGCTTCACGTCGGCCGACGATCTGGCGCGCGAGATCGCCCTGGCCAAGCGGCTGACGTCGAAGCCGTTCGGGGTCAACTTGTTGTTCGCGCGGGCCGGCGGCGACGACCCGGTCGGCGCGCGCTATCGCCGGCTGTTCGAGGACCAGATCGCCGTGGTGCTGGCCTCCGACATCCCGATCCTGGTCTCGGGCCTGGGCAATCCCGCCGACTACATCGCCATCGCCCATGAGCGGGGGATGACGGTGATGTCGGTGGTCGGCACCGTCGCCCAGGCCCGGAAACTCGCGGCCGTGGGCGTCGACCTGGTCATCGCCCAGGGCGTCGACGGCGGCGGCCATGTCGGCCGGGTCGGCACCATGGTGCTGGTGCCGGCGGCGATCGACGCGGTCAACGTGCCGGTGCTGGCGGCCGGCGGCATCGCCGACGGCCGCGGCCTCGCGGCGGTGCTGGCCCTGGGGGCGGCCGGCGCGTGGATCGGCACCCGCTTCATCGCCTCGGTCGAGTCCACCGTGCCGACATCCTACCGCGAACGGGTGATCGCCGCTGATGATGACGGCACGGTGGTGACGCGCGCCAACACCGGCAAGACCTCGCGCCTGCTCAAGAACCGATTCACCGCCGATTGGGCCGCGCGCGAAGCCGAGATCGAGGCTTATCCGTATCAATTCGAGAAGGTCGGCGTCGCCGCCACCGCGCTTGGGCTGTCGGGCGAGGATCCCGACAATGCCGCGCTCCCGGCCGGCCAAAGCGCGGCGCTGGTCAGGCGCGTGATGCCCGCGGCCGAGATCGTCGCCGAACTGGTCGCCGAGGCCGAGGCGGCGTTTGCGGGCGGATTGTTAGGTTCGGCAAGCCGATGACGCGCGCGGTTGGCCCCAATCTGACATTATGATAGATTGATCATTCTTCGCTCGGGACTGTCGATGCTTTCGCGAACCGACGCTGAAGCGCTGATTCACCGGTTGGCCGAGGTGACCGGCGCCATCGTGCTGACGGTGCCCCACGCCGAGGAGCGCATATTGAAGCGCGGTATCACGCCCGCCGACGTGGTCAAGGTGCTGCGCGACGGCCGCGTCGACCGGGGACCAACGCGCGATGGATGGGGTGATGCCCGGTACCGGGTCGTCGGCCGCGCGTGGGACCGCACGATTCATGTCGTAGTGGCGCTGCACGGCGCCGAGCGACTCTTTGTCGTCACGGTGTATTGAGGGAAATGATGAAAAAGAACCTCTATCACTACCGCCTCAGCGGTCTCGACGGCATCTACCTCGCCGACGGCTACGAGATCGTCGAAACGCACCGTGGCCGCGGCATCGTGTTCCACGATCTGGCCGGCCTGCATCGCGCCATCGGGCGTCACCTGGTGCTCGGCCGGCGGCGGCTGTCGGGCAAGGAACTCCGATTCTTGCGCAAGGACATGGGGCTGATCCAAGCCGAACTTGCGCGCTTGCTTGGCGTCAGTTCACAGCAGGTCGCGCGCTGGGAGAAGGGACAGTGCGCCATGCCCGGCACGGCCGACACGATGGTGCGCCTGCTCTACGCCGAGCACATCGGCCAGCCGGCGACGCCATCGACCGTGCTGCGCGTGATCGACGGCCTGCCGCCGCGCGCGCCCAAGCGCGAGGTGTTCACCGCCGCCCGTGGCTGGCGTGTGGCAAGGGCGGCTTAGAGCACGTTTGAGCTACCAAACTGGGCTGTGGAAATGACCGAAGATGAAGTACGCGATAACTTTGCAAAGCATCTAGGATACTTTACCTGGGTGTGGGCAGATTTGCTTGAGTCTGTCGGGGAGATATTCTGCGTACTGAAAAAAGGAGCACTCAATAATCATTCATTTGAAGAGTGGCAGGCCCTTGAGAGTGATGGTCGAAAGCTACAAGAACTTCGGAAAATTGCTCAAACCAAATTACCCCTTAGTTCTGATGCGAGTCAGGCAATACGTTGGCTTGTTGGCGAGATTAGTTCGCTTAGGGATACAAGAAACCAGCTAGTTCATGCGTCTTTCGCGATACTACACCACGCCGATGGACGTAGTTCGATTATTCCCAGCGACTGGCATCGCAACCGCCGCTCGATTGAATTGGCCGAAGAATTTTCGGATGGCGGCCTTGTTGAGAAATTGATCGAATGCCGCAGATACCTCGATTCGCTAATGCTTTTTTGTGGTGATCTGTATCAGCATCTTGTTGATCCTGAGGCTCGACCGGTACCTCAGCGACCTTCAAAATAGCGATTCACATTGTATGATTTGCGTTCCCAAATAGGTCATTTCCAAATCTTCTTCCCCGATCCCGGCAGGCCGTAGCTCGTCCACTTTTCCGTCACCAGCTTGATCACGTCATCGGCCATGCGGATGTCGCGACCCCATTCGCGCGTGGTTTCGGGCGCAATCTTGGTGGTGGCGTCCAGGCCCAGCTTGCCACCCAGGCCCGACGCCGGACTGGCGAAGTCGAGGTAGTCGATCGGCGTGTTCTCGATCACGGTGATGTCGCGCGCCGGGTCCATGCGGGTCGAGACCGCCCACATCACGTCTTTCCAGTCCCGCGCGTCGATGTCGGCGTCCACCACGATGACGAACTTGGTGTAGACGAACTGGCGCAGGAAGCTCCACACGCCCATCATGATGCGCTTGGCGTGGCCGGCGTAGGCCTTCTTGATGCTGACCACGGCGATGCGATAGCTGCAGCCTTCCGGCGGCAGCCAGAAATCGACGATCTCCGGGAACTGCTGCTGCAACAGCGGAATGAACACCTCGTTCAGCGCCTCGCCCAGGATGCTGGGCTCGTCCGGCGGCCGGCCGGTGTAGGTGGACAGGTAAATCGGCGCGCGGCGCATGGTGATGGCCGAGATGCGGAACACCGGGAACTTCTCGACCGCGTTGTAGTAGCCGGTGTGGTCGCCGTAGGGGCCCTCGTCGGCGAACTCGTCCAGCATGACATGGCCTTCCAGCACGATCTCGGCCTCGGCCGGCACTTTGAGCGGCACGGTCTTGCAGTCCACCAGCTCCACCTTGGCGCCGCGCAGGAGCCCGGCGAACTGGTATTCCGACAGCGTGTCGGGCACCGGCGTCACCGCGGCCAGGATGGTGCCGGGGTCGGCGCCGATGACCGCCGCGGCGGGCAGAGGCTCGCGCTTTTTTTCTTTCCAGCGGTCGTAGTGACCGGCGCCGCCGCGGTGCTTGAGCCAGCGCATGATGGTGGTGTCGCGACCGGTCACCTGCATGCGGTAGATGCCAAGGTTGTAGCCGTCGCGTTTGTCCGTTCCCGCTTGGTTGAAGGTGGGCCCTTGCGTGACGACCAGCGGCCAGGTGATTAGCGGCGCAGGCTCGCCCGGCCAACAGGTCTGGATCGGCAGGCGGCCCAAGTCGATGTCGGCGCCGGTCAGCACCACCTCCTGGCACGGCGCGTTGCTCACCGTGCGCGGCTTCATCGCCATCACGGTCTTGAGCAGCGGCAGCAGCTCGAGTGCTTCCTTCCAGCCGCCGGGCGGCTCGGGCTGCTTCAGGAACGCAAGCGTCTCGCCCACCTCGCGCAGCTGGTGCGGCTCGCGGTCCATGCCCCAGGCAACGCGCTCGATCGAGCCGAACAGGTTGACCAGCACCGGGATCGGGCTGCGCGAGCCGTCGGCGCCCATCACGTGCTCGAACAGGATGGCGGGGCCGCGTTCCGCCAGCACCCGGGTCTGAATTTCGGTCATCTCCAGGTTGGGCGACACGGGGGCCGTGACCCGCACCAGACGACCGGCGCGCTCCAGCCGGGCGATGAAATCGCGCAACGAACGATAGGGCATGGATCGGCCTTTGGCCCGCACGGGAGCGGAATTTCGTTGGAATTCCGGTCACTTAAAGGGGGGCGCCGGGGTCGCGTCAAGGCCGCGGCCGGCATCGCTTCGGCGCGGCGGCGGCCGGTTGCGAAAAATTTGCCGAAGTCGCCTTGTCGGATCGCCGGGTCAGACCTAGTATTGGCCGCGAGGACCGGTCAGAAGATTGGCCCTAATACCCTGAGTTGACGCGAAAAACCGCCTTCAAAAGTGACCGGCGGAAACCTGGGGATGACGGCGTGGTCCGGTCACCGGACCCGCGCGGGTGGGTGTCGCCGTGGCGCGTCCGCGGCGGTCGACAAGAAAGGCGGCATATGGCCGACGGCGGCGCAGCGATCCCGTCGAGTTCCGCAGGCCCCGACGGCGGCCCCTATGGTGGCGGCCTCGAACGCCTGATCGAGATCGGGCTGGCCCTGTCGGCGGAACGCAACCACGACCGCCTGACCGAACGCATCCTGCTCGAAGCCATCGACATCACCAAGGCCGACGGCGGCACACTTTACCTGCGCACCGACGACAACTCGCTCAAGTTCGTGATCGTGCGCAACGGCACGCTCAAGATCGCCATGGGCGGCACCACCGGTGTGCCGATCAACTTCCCTCCTTTGAGGATGTACAACGCCGAGACCGGTGCGCCCAACCACAACAACGTCGCCACCCACGTCGCCCTGACCGGCAAGCCGATCAACATCGAAGACGCCTACACCGCCGAGGGTTTCGATTTCTCGGGCACCAAGAAGTTCGACCAGGGCACCGGCTACCGCTCGAAATCGTTCCTGACCATCCCGCTCAAGAACTACGGCGACGAGGTCATCGGCGTGCTGCAGCTGATCAACGCCACCGACGGCGCGGGCACGGTGATCGCTTTCTCAAAGGACGTGCAGCGGCTGGTCGAGGCGCTGGCCAGCCAGGCCGCCGTCGCCATCGACAACCAGCAGCTGATCGAAGCGCAAAAAGCGCTGATGGACAGCTTGATCAAGGTGATGGCGCACGCGATCGACGCCAAGTCGCCCTACACCGGCGGCCACTGCCAGCGCGTGCCGGAACTCACCAAGATGCTGGCGATCAAGGCGCACGAGGCCACCGACGGTCCGTTCAAAGACTTCAAGCTCGACGAGACCCAGTGGTACGAGCTGCACGTGGCGGCGTGGTTGCACGACATCGGCAAGGTGACGACGCCGGAGTACGTGGTCGACAAGGCGACCAAGCTGCAGACGATCTACGACCGCGTGCACGAGGTGCGCATGCGCTTCGAGGTGCTGCGCCGCGACGCCGAGATCAAGATGCTCAAGGCCATCGCCAAGGGCAAGAACGCCCGTGTCGAGCGCAAGAAGTTCAAGCAGCGCTGCGCCGAGCTGGACGCCCAGTGGAAGTTCGTGGCCGAGTCCAACATCGGCGGCGAGTTCATGTCGAAGGACAAGCAGGATAAGATCCGCGAGATCGCCAAGCAGCGCTGGTACCGCCACTTCGACCGCAAGCTCGGCCTGGCCTGGGCCGAAGGCAAGCTGCTCGAGGACACGCCGCCGCCGGCCGAGGGGTTCGAGTACCTGCTGGCCGACCTGCCCGAGCACGCCAGGGCCGAATATCACCTGGGCGAGGTGCTCAACCTGTGCATCGCCCGCGGCACGCTCAACGACGACGAGCGCAAGAAGATCAACGACCACATCGTCCTGACCATCGACATGCTGAAGGAACTGCCGTTCCCGAAGCACTTGAAGGCGGTGCCCGAATACGCCGGCGGCCATCACGAGAAGATGGACGGCACCGGCTATCCCAACCGGCTGCGCGGCGAGCAGATGTCGGTGCCGGCGCGCATCATGGCCATCGCCGACATCTTCGAGGCGTTGACCGCCGCCGACCGGCCCTACAAGAAGGCCAAGACGCTGTCGGAAAGCGTGAAGATTCTGTACTTCATGAAGAAGGACAAGCACGTCGATCCGGATCTGTTCGAGCTGTTCCTGTCCTCAGGCGCCTACAAAGACTATGCCGAGCAGTTCCTGCGCCCCGAGCAGGTCGACGTGGTCAATATCGATCAGTACCTCGACAGCAAGAAACCGCCGCCGCCGCCGCAACCGCAGCAGGCCCCGGCCAAGGCCGCGGAATAGCCGGGCCTTACGCCCGCGCGAGCACGATCGCCAGCATCACCAAGGCGCCGAAATCGCGGTTGGCCTTGAAGCGCGCCAGGCAGTTGGCGGGGTCATCGGGCACCAGCGACGCCGCCTGCCAGATCAGGTGCGCGCCGGCCAGCGCCATTACCGCGAAGAACAGGCCGTTCCACTGCGCGAAGGGCACAGCGGCCACCAGCAGCGCCACGGCCAGCCCGTAACACACCGCGATGAACGGCCGGGCGCGCGGCCCCAGCGCCAGCGCCGAGGACTTCACGCCGATCAGGGCGTCATCCTCCTTGTCCTGCATCGCGTAGATCGTGTCGTAGCCCAGCGTCCAGGCGATCCCGGCGGCATAAAGCGCCAAGGCCGGCCACGCGATCGTGCCGGTGGCCGCCGCCCAGCCGAGCAGCGCGCCCCAGTTGAAGGTGAGCCCCAGCCACGCCTGCGGCCAATAGGTGATGCGCTTCATGAACGGGTAAGTCGCCACCAGCGCCAGCGAGGCCGCGCCGACGCCGACGGCGAACCAGTTGAACTGCAGCAGGATCACCAGCGCCGCCGCCAGCTGCGCGGCCAGGAACACCCAGGCCTGGAACGGCGTGACCTGGCCCGCGGGCAGCGGCCGCGCGGCGGTGCGCGCCACTGCGGCGTCGATGTGCCGGTCGACGATGTCGTTGTAGGTGCAGCCGGCGCCGCGCATGATGATCGAGCCCAGGCCGAACAGAACGTAGTGGTGCCAGGCGAATACGCCGGCGCCTGCCAAGGCCAGCGACCACCAGCACGGCCACAACAGCAGCCACGTGCCGATCGGCCGGTCGAGCCGCATCAGCCGCGCGTACGGCAACGCGGCCGCCGGCAGCGCGCGGTCGATCCAGGACTGGACCGGGATATCGGAGCGGGTCGTGGCTTCGGACATTCGGGCGCGCGGAAAAACGGTCGCTAAACTAGTGTCCCGATTCCGAAGTTCGCCGCAGCCCGGGACAAGCTCTTCAGCGAACTTCGGAATCGCAGGACACTAGCAATCTATTGATCGAGTGTGGCATTGGTTCAGACGTCCGCTTGTTGGAATTGCCGCAAACGGTGAAGCGGACGTCTAAACCGCCACACTAGACGGACGGCGGCATAAATCAACCATGCCCCGGCTCCTTTCATGGCCATGACATCGCCGCCGCTCGCCTGCCGCCTGTTCGTCGACGCCCCCTTGGACGCGGGCGCGCGCATCGCGGGAGCCGAGACGCAAAGCCACTATCTGCGTCATGTCTTGCGGTTGCGGGGCGGGGAGTCGGTCGCGCTGTTCAACGGCCGCGACGGCGAATGGCGCGCGGCCGTCGTCGTGCTCGCCAAACACGGCGTCGCGTTCGAGGTCGCCGAACGGCTGCGCGCCCAGGTCGAGACGCCGGGGCCGTGGCTCGCCTTCGCGCCGATCAAGAAGGCGCGCATCGACCTGGTCGCGGAAAAAGCCGCCGAGCTGGGGGTCGGCCTGTTGTGGCCCGTCTTGACGCGGCGCACGGCGGCCGAGCGCGTCAACCTCGCCCGCCTGCGCGCCAACGCCGTCGAGGCGGCCGAGCAGTGCGGCCGGCTCAGCGTGCCCGAGGTGCGCGAGGCTACGCCGCTCGCCGCGCTGATCGACGCCTGGCCGCGCGACCGTCGGCTGTTCGTGCTGGACGAAACCGGCGCGGGCGCGCCGATCGCGCGCGCGCTGCGCGACGTTGCGCCGCCGACCGGCGCGTTTCAATGCGGTTTCCTGTGCGGGCCCGAGGGCGGCTTCGACAAGTCCGAGCTTGACGCCCTCAAGGAACTGCCGTTTGTTACCGCCGTCGGCCTGGGGCCGCGGATCTTGCGCGCGGAAACCGCGGCGCTGGCCGCGCTCGTGTGTTTTCAGGCGATCGGCGGCGATTGGCGCTAAGCGAACGAAACCCCGGTGCCCCCTGGCGCGGGGGCCGTGAACCCACTAACTAGGCTTGATCCGCGTCCGCCCCGTTTCCCCCGCGCCATGACCTCGTTCCGTTCCAGCAAGACCGATCCCGTCACGTCGAAGGCGCAGCTGATCGCGGTTCTGGAGAACGGCGCCAAGCCGGCCGACCAGTGGCGCATCGGCACCGAGCACGAGAAGTTCCCCTATCACCTCGCCGATTTCTCGCCGCTGGCCTACGGCGGGCCGTCCGGCATCCAGGCGTTCCTTGAGGGCATGACGCGCTTCGGCTGGGAGCGCGTGTTCGAGGGCGACAACGTCATCGCGCTGAAACAGTCGGGCACGGGCTCGATCTCGCTGGAACCGGGCGGGCAGTTCGAGCTTTCGGGCGCGCCGCTCGAAACCGTCCATCAGACCTGCACCGAGGTGAACGAGCATCTGGCCCAGGTGAAAACCGTCGGCAACGAACTCGGCGTCGGCATGCTCGGCCTGGGCTTCACACCCAACTGGCGGCGCGAGGACATTCACTGGATGCCCAAGGGCCGCTACAAAATCATGCGCGCCTACATGCCCAAGGTCGGCGGCCTGGGCATCGACATGATGACGCGCACCTGCACGGTGCAGGTCAACCTGGACTACAGCTCGGAAGCCGACATGGTGAAGAAGCTGCGCGTGTCGCTGGCGCTGCAGCCGGTCGCCACGGCGCTGTGGGCCAACTCGCCGTTCACCGAGGGCAAGCCCAACGGCTACCTCAGCTTCCGCGGCCGCATTTGGCAGGACACCGACGCCGCGCGCACCGGCATGCTGCCGTTCGCGTTCGAGCCCGGCATGGGGTTCGAGCGCTACGTCGACTATCTGCTCGACGTGCCCATGTATTTCGTCTACCGCGACGGTTACGTCGACGCCTCCGGCCAGTCGTTCCGCGACTTCATGGCCGGCCGTTTGCCGGCGCTGCCGGGCCAGCTGCCGACCGTGGCCGACTTCGAGGACCACATGTCGACCGCGTTCCCCGAGGCGCGGGTGAAAAGCTACATCGAGCTGCGCGGCGCCGATTCCGGCCCCTGGGCGCGGCTGTGCGCGCTGCCGGCGTTCTGGATCGGCCTGTTGTACGACGCCCAATCGCTCGACGCCGCCTGGGACATAGTCAAGGACTGGACGGCCGAGGAGCGCGAACAATTGCGCCTTGAGGCGCCGCGGCTCGCCCTCAAGACCACCGTGCGTGGCCGCACGCTGCAGCAGATCGCCTTGCAACTGCTGGAGATTTCACGCGCCGGGCTCAAGCGTCGGCGCCGCTTCGACGCCGCCGGCAGCGACGAAACCGGCTTCCTGGTGCCCTTGCAGGAGATCGCCGCATCGGGGATAACCCCGGCGGAACGCATGCTGGCCTCGTACCACGGCCCCTGGCGCGGCGACGTGACCCGGGCGTTTTCCGAGTACAGCTACTGAACCCGGTTCACTTCGGATTTTCGCAGCGATGGGCGGCGACACGACACAGCGGACTGAGCGCGCGGCCTCCGCATCGGAGGACGACTGGCGCGTCGAGTGCCAGACCCTCGATGACGTTCGCCGCCATATCGACCGCTTCGACGCCGAGATCGCCGCGCTGATCAGCAAGCGGCATCACTTCGTCATGCAGGCCGCCAAATTCAAGCCCACCGTCGAGGCGGTGGTGGTGCCCGAGCGCATCGAGGAAATCATCGCCCGGGTGCGCGCGGTCGCCGCGAAACTCGGCGTCAATCCCGACCTTCTGGAAAAAACCTATCGCGCCATGCTGGCCGGCACGATCTCCGACGAGCAGCGCCGCTGGCGCGAATTGCACGGCGGGAAAAGCTGAGTCATCGGCCTGACCCGGCCGGCATCGGGTTGATTAGGTCGTTCAAGGAGCGCTCCCGATGGTTGAATTGACGCGGCGCGGGTTCGTGGTGTCGGCGGTGTCCGGCGCGGGCGCCGCGATGATCGGCGCCGACGCGCGCGCACAGCAACATGGCGAATCCCCCGATCGATTGGACGAGATCGTCCGCATCCTCGGCCGAACCGACGGCGGCGTGGCGATCCGATGGACCCGGGGCGTGCTGTCCGGGATCGTCGGCCAGACGACAACGCGGCTGCTTGGCGTGTCGCAGCAGATCTTCTCGCGGCATCGACGCAACGAGGACGGCAGCTGGGAGGCGTGCTATCTGGAACTGGTCTACTTCACCGACCTTGCCACCGGCGCGGTGTCGGAGACGTGGCGCAATCCCTACACCGGCCGCGATGTCGCGGTGCCGACGCAGGCCCTGGGCCCGACCCGATTCAAGATCGCGCCGACGCTTCGGGTCATCAACCAGCCCTACGCCCTTCCCGGAATCGAGAACACGCATTGGTTCGAGCAGACGGCCGCCAGCGGCGACGATGTCGGGTACGACGAACGCATCGAGTCGTTCGTGCCGCCGATGACCGACGGCGGCGCGCCGATGGTGTTCCACGAGGTCTTTTCGTTCCAGGCGTCGCGGGCGGACTTGCGCGACCGCACCCGGCCGTACGTGCCGGCGACGGTGCATAAAGTGAACGTGATCAGCTGGCGCAATTGGATGGACATGACCGGCGCCGAGGGCGTGACGATGTCGCACGGCGCGGGTCGCATGGCGCGCCGCTACGACGATGTTCCGGCCGACTTGTCGGAGAAGAATCGCGCGCACTTTCCCGACGTGATCGACAATCTCGACGACTATCTTGCCCTCTGATCAACGACGGCGAAACACGATGACGTTGCGTTGGCGACGTTGCGCCCGTGCTGAGACCCATGCAGCACAACCTCCCTGTCGCCCTGGGGTTCATCCCCAGGGCCCAGGGTAGATGAAACACCGGCGTGTCGTGGCTCTGGGTCCTGGGCCCAAGGCCCAGGACGACACGAAATGTTCAGTTGCCTGCACTGCGACCCTGCAAGATGCCCTCTGATCAACGGCCGCCGCGCCGTCGCCCGCCGCTGAGATCGGCGCGCAGTTTTTTCAAGAGCTTGTGGCGCGCCGCGTCGCTGGGCAGGCCGGCCAGCTGCGCCTTCAGGTCGATCACCGTGGCGGCATAGGCATTGTGCCAGTCGGCCGCGGCGACCGCGGCCACGTCCAGGCCGGCGCGCACGCGGATGGTCCTGGCGCCGTCGCGGCGCGCGAGCCGCACCGTCTCGCCATGCACCGGCAGATGCAACTTGCGCACGCCCCCTGCCCTGAGCCGCGCCGCCAGCGCCGCGCGCGCCGCTTCTTCGCCGTGCACCAGGAACGTCTGATGGGCCACCGGCGCCCGCGCCGCCAGCCAGGCGGCCAGGTGCGGCGCGTCGGCGTGGCCGGAGTATTCGTCGAGCAGGCGGATACGCGCGCCCACCGCCGTTTCCTCGCCGTGGATGCGCACGATCTTGGTGCCGTCCGCCAGCAGCCGGCCGAGCGTGCCCGGCGCCTGGTAGCCGACCAGGAGCACGGTGGTATCCGCGCGGCCGAGGTGGGCCTTCAGGTGGTGGCGGATGCGGCCCGCGTCGCACATGCCGCTGCCGGCCATGATGATCGCGCCGCCGCGCAGCCGGTTGAGCCGCTTGCTTTCCTCCGCCGTTTCGACGAACCGCACGTTGGCGCGACGGAACGGATGGGTGCCGTCGCCGTCGATGTCGGCCAGATGGCGGTCGAACACCTTGGTGGCGTGCCGGGCGAGCGGGGAGTCGACGAAAATCGGCAGCGCCGGCAGCTCGCCCGCATCCATCAGCGCATCCAGGTCGACCAGCAATTCCTGGGTGCGCTCCACCGCGAACGCGGGGATTAGGATCATGCCGCCGGCGCGCAGGGCGGCGCGCAGTTCGGCCAGCAGAATCTTCCGCCGCCGGGCGGGCGACCGGGCCGCGCGCACCGTGCCGCCGTAGGTGGACTCCATCACCACAATATCGAGCCCGGCCGGCGCCTGGGGATTCGTGTGAAACGACTTGTCGCTGGGGCCGATGTCGCCGGAAAACAGAATGCGGATCGCGTCCGACCGCCCGGTCGTGCCGTCGGCCGCGCCGTCCAGGCGCTCCCGCGCCTCGATCTCAACCGAGGCCGAGCCCAGGATGTGGCCGGCGTTCCAGAACCGCGCGCGCAGGCCGGGCGCCACGTCGAACCAGCGGTCGTAGCCCTGCGGCCGCAGGCGTTGCAGCGCGTGCTCGGCGATGGCGCGGGTGTAGATCGGCTCGACCTGGGGCTGGCCGCGCTGGCGGTTGCGCCGATTGAGCCGCTCGACCTCGATTTCCTGGATGTAGCCGCTGTCGGGCAGCACATAGGTCATCAGGTCGGCGCTGGCCGGGGTGGCGTGCACCGGCCCGGAGAAGCCGGCGGCGATCAGCTTTGGGACCAACCCGCAATGGTCGATGTGGGCATGGGTGGCGATCACCGCGGCGATCGAGTCCGGCGCAAACGGGAACGCGCCATAGTTCAACGCCTTGATGGTTTTGGTGCCCTGGAACATGCCGCAATCGATCAGCACGCCGGCGTGGCGCGTGCGCAGTTCGAAGCACGAGCCGGTCACCGTGGCGCAGGCGCCGTGAAACGTGAGCGTCACCGCCATGCCGCCAATCCTTCCGCGATCACCGCCGCGATCGACATGGCGTTGCTGGGGTGCGCGATGCCGTCGCACGACACCACCTTGCGCACGCCGGCGACGGCGATGGCGTGGGCGGTGCGCTCGTCGTACAGCGCGTGGGTGGTGTAGACGTCGACGGTCTTGGCGTTCAGGTCTCGCAGTGTCTTGGCCAGGGTCAGGATGGTGCCGCCCGAGCTGATGATGTCGTCGACGATCACCACCGAGCGGCGGTTGACGTCGACGCCCGCGGGCAAAACGATGCGCACGTCGCGGTCGCCCGCGCGGTCCTTGGCGGCGACCGCGTGCGGCAGACTCAATGGCTCCGCCACCGCGCGCGCCAGCGGCTCGGACTCGCTGTCGGGGCCCAGGATCAGCACGTTGCCGGGCACGTTGCGCGCCTTGAGGTGCTGGGACATGGCGACCGCGCCGCTCAGGGCCAGCGCCGGCTTGCCGGCGAACACCTCGGCCAGCGTCGCGGTGCGGTGCAGGTGGGGGTCGACCGCCACCAACCGGTCGAAGTGATCGGCCAGCAGCCTGCCGATCACCTTCTGGCTGACCGCCTCGCCGGGGCGGAAGGCGATGTCCTGGCGCATGTAAGGCAGGTACGGCGCGATCAGGCCGATGTCCCTGGCGCCGTCGCCGCGCAGCACCGAGGCGGCCAGGATGATCTCGATCAGCTTGGCGTTGGGCAGGTGCAGCGGGCGATAGATCGCCGGGCGCATGCCGCGGCCTTTCACCTGCACGCGGCATTCGCTGTCGGGGAAGTAGTGCACGTCGACGATCTCGCACTCGACCTTCAGCCGCTGAGCCAGGTCCTTGGCCTGTGCGGCGCACTCGGCGAAGGCGAACAGCTTGTCGGGCGACCAGGGCGGCGCCGGGTTGGCGGATGACGATTCAGGCGACATGGAAGCCATCGTCCTGCGAAGCCATGTCGGTGGCGAACGCGAAGTCGGTTTCGAGCGCGGCGTGGATGCGGTAGAGCGGCTCGCCCGCGCGCACGCGATCGCCCACCTTTTTCAGCAGGTCGATGCCCGCGCCCTTGGACACCGGCGCGCCGGCCAGACGGGCGATGCGCGCCACCCGGTAGCAATCGATGGCGCGGACCTCGCCGCCGCGCGCGGCCGTCATCTCGCGCACGTAAGGCCCGGGTTGTGGCGCGCGCGTCGCGGCGGCGGTTCCGTTGGTGGCCCCGTTGAACGGCCGCGCGGCGTTCTGGGCGGCGATGATGCGCTCCATGGCCGCCAGCGCCGCGCCGCTGTCGAGCAGTCGGCGCGCGGTGTCAGCGCCGGCCCCGCCCGCCAGCGCCGGGTCGAACTCGAGCACGCGGCCGGCCAGCATCAGCGCGCGGGCGCGCAGGTCGGCCGGCGCGGCAGGGTCGCCGCGCAAGACCGCCATCACGTCGCGCGCCTCCAAGACCGGGCCGATGCCGCGGCCGACCGGCTGGCTGCCGTCGGTCACCACCACGTCGATGGTCAAACCGAGCGAGGCGCCGATGTACTCGAACAGCTTGCGCAGGCGGGCGGCCTGGCTGTCGGAGCGGATCTTGGCGAACGGCCCGACCGGCATGTCGATCACCAGGTGCGTCGAGCCGGCGGCCAGCTTCTTGGACAGGATCGAGGCCACCATCTGCTCGGGCGTGTCGATGCCCAGCGGGCGCTCGACCGTGATCATGATGTCGTCGGCCGGCGACAGGTTGACGCGGCCGCCCCACACCAGGCAGCCGTTGGTTTCGCGCACGATGCGCTGCATGCCGGCCACGTCGACGTCGACGTTGGCCAGCACCTCCATGGTGTCGGCGGTGCCGGCCGGCGAGGTGATCGCGCGCGACGAGGTTTTGGGGATCGGCAGGCCGTGCGCGGCCACGATCGGCACCACGATCATCGAGGTGCGGTTGCCGGGAATGCCGCCGATGCAGTGCTTGTCGACCACCATCGGCAGGTCCCAGGCGAGCCGCGTGCCGACCTCGGCCATCGACCGCGTCAGCGCCAGCACTTCCTCGGTGGTCATGAACGCCGCGCTCGCCACCAGGAATGCGGCGATCTCCATCTTGGCGTAGCGATGTCCGGCGATATCGCCGACGATCTCGGCGACCTCGGCCGGTTCCAGCGTGCCGCCGCCGATTTTGCGCCGCACCGCGTCCAGGCTGGCCGGCGGCGGGGCCAGGCGCAGGGTCACCGGCGTGCCCTCGGGCAGGCCGAACTCGGCGAAGGCGTTGGTCGACAGCGCCAGCGCCGATTCGTCGAGCAGGCCGTCGGCCTCGACGATGTTCAGCGTGCACATGATGCGCCGGCCGCCGCCGTCGATCTGCACCCGGTACAGCGAACGGAAGGTTTCCGGCCGGTAGGCGGGGCAGCGCGCGCTCAGGAACGCGACGTTCTCGCCGTAGGTCTCGATCCCGATCCGCCGCAGCTTCAAGTCCATGCCGGAAACTTCACCCAGAAGCGCCAGGTTACACGTTGCACCGGCGGCGAATCCGTTTCAACCTGTCGGCAGGTTCGCAACGAGGGACGCGTGTCCAAGAAGACCATTGCCGTTCTGACCAGCGGTGGCGACTGCGCCGGATTGAACGCCGTCATCCGCGGCGTCACCGACCATGCCACCGGTACGCACCACTGGTCCGTGATCGGCATCAAGAACGGCCACCTCGGCCTGCTGGAAAAGCCCCGCCAGATCGTGCGGTTGACCGCCGACGCCGTGCGCGGCGACGTGCTGCGCGCCGGCGGCACCATGCTGGGCACCACCACCAAGGGCGATCCGTTCGCCTACCCCAATGCCGACGGCACCGTCACCGACCGCTCGGAGGAAACCGTCGCGGCGCTGAAAAGCATCGGTGTCGACGGCGTGGTGGTGATCGGCGGCGACGGCAGCATGCGGCTGTTCCATCGCCTGTTGAGTCCCGCCGGGATTCCCTGGGTGGGCGTGCCGAAAACCATCGACAACGACGTGCCGGGCACCGACTTCGCGGTCGGCTTTTTCACCGCGGTCGACGTGGTCAGCGACGCGCTCGACCGGCTGTCGTCGACCGCGGCCAGCCACCACCGCATCATGGTGCTGCAGGTGATGGGCCGCCAGTCGGGCTATATCGCGCTGTACGGCGGCATCGCCGGCGGCGCCGACGTGATCCTGATGCCCGAGATCGACTACGACATGGCCAAGATCGCCGCGCACGTGAAGCGCATCACCAAGCATCGGCCGAGCGCGGTGCTGGTGGTGGTGGCGGAAGGCGTGCATCGCCCGCCCGGCGACCGGCGCACCGGCGGCGACGTCGGCCAGTCGATCGCCTTTCATCTGCAGAAAGACACCGGCATCGAGGCGCGCTGCACCGTACTCGGCCACCTTCAGCGCGGCGGCTCGCCGGTGGCGTTCGACCGCCTGATCGGCTCGGCCTTCGGCGTTCACGCGGTCGACCTGCTGGCCGCCGGCAAGTCGGGCCGGCTGGTCGCCTGGCGCACCGGCGTGGTGTCCGACATTCCGATCGAGGAAGCCGCCAAGGGCCCGCGCAGCGTGCCGCTCGACAGTGAACCGCTGGCCACCGCCCGCGGCCTCGGCGTTTACATCGGCGAGTTCGCCGGCTGACAGGTTCCGTCGTTTCGATTTCAGTTTCTCCAGCCCCTCAAGGAGGTTTTCCGCATGGCTTACGATCCCACCACCGACCGTCGCACGTTGCTCGGCTCCGGTCTCGGCATGGCGGCCTTCGCCGCTGCCGCGGCCGGCGCCATCGGCCCGGCCCACGCCATCGACCTGAGCAAGCGCAAGAAGATCGAGGGCGCGAGCCTGAAGGGCCCCTACCTCGACCTCAGCAAGCCCACCGACAACATGATCGCCTACGCGCGCATCGCCGGCGATATCGACTGCAAGACCACCACGCACGGCTGGTACGACGGCCTGGTGATGGGCACCGCGCCGGGCGGCCCGGTGCGCAACATCTGCGGCATGAAGGGCATGAGCAGCTATCGCCTGGAAAAGCTGCCCGACGGCGGCTACCGCCGCCTGCTGCGCGAGGTGGGGTTCTACTACGACCTCGCCACCGGCCAGATCATGGAGGAGATGGTCAACCCCTACACCGACGAGAAGGTCAAGATCGTCCCGATCGCCAACGATCCGTTCAACATGACGATCAAGGACTACGTGCCGCCGCCGCCCAACTACGGCGGCCTCAACACCGAAAAGCGCGAGCCCAAGCCGTTCCTGCTCGACTGGCGGATTCAGCAGCCCGACCGCGTCATCATGCAGCGGCACATCCACCTGTATTACAAGAACGCGCTCGACCCGGCGGTGTGGAAGCGCGAAAGCTCCGGCGCCATGGTCCAGGTGTCCGAGCTGTTCTTCCACGTACTCAGCCTCGACGACGTGCAGAACGAGGCGCTGACCCACATTCCGTATCACGGCACCTGGGCGCGCACGACGCCGTGGCTGCCGTGGCTCTTGATGGGCCAGGCGCCGGGCAACTGCCTGTACCAGTGCTTCATGGGCGGCATCGGCACGCTGGAGTCGCTGCCCGAGGACATCGTCAAGTACACCGAGAAGTTCGATCCCAAATACCTGACGGCGCCGGAAAAATTCGTCGAGCCGTCGCTCAGCTCGATCGAGTGGTATGCGCGCACGCAGAAACCCGCGCCCGAAAAGGGCGGGGTGTAGCGGCCGTTTTTCCCTCTTCTTGAGGAGCGGCCAGGGTGAGGTGAGTTTGCGGTGTTGCACTCGACGCGAACGAAGCGAACCAACCGACCCTCACCCTGGCCCTCTCCCAAGGGAGAGGGAGCCGCCTGAGTGAGTTGAATGGTTTTTCCCTCTCCTTGAGGAGAGGGCAGGGTGAGGTGGGTTTGCGGAGCGTGAGGGCCTGCCGACGTGAGAACCTATCTGATCATCGCGCTCGGCAGCGCGCTCGGCGGCGCGGCGCGCCACGCCGTCGGGCAGTGGGCGCTGATCTGGCTGGGGGCGGGCTTTCCGTGGGGCACGCTGATCGTCAACGCCACGGGCTCGCTGGCCATCGGCGCCATCGCCGCGCTGGCCGCGGGCGACAGCGGCCCGGCCATGGGCGAAACCACGCGGCTGTTCCTGGCGGTCGGCGTGTGCGGCGGCTTCACCACCTTCTCGGCCTTCAGCCTGCAGACCCTCAACCTGATCGAGGCCGGCGCGCTCGCCGCCGCGGCGGCCAACATCGTGGGCTCGGTCGCGCTGTGCCTGGTGGCGGTGTGGGCGGGGTATCAGTTGGTCCAGGCGCTGTCGGGCTGACGGGCGCGGCGCGATCGGTTAAGCCGCGTCAGGTCAAGACCTGGAAGCGGCGCGCGCCGGCGCGGCTGGCGATGCGCCCGGCGGTCGGGCCGCCGAAGTGGGCGGCGAAAATCGTCACGTCCTGGTCGGCGTGGGCGTCGATGAAGCGCGTGCGCTGGGCGACCGCCGCCTGCTTGTCGGTGCAGAAGGTGGTGATCCAGTCGGGCCGCGCGATCTGCACCGGGTTGTGAATCAGGTCGCCGGTCATCACCGCGCGCCGCCCGGCCGAGGCCAATTCGACGCAGTAGTGGCCGGGCGAATGGCCGGGCGTCGGGCGCACGTGCACGCCGGGCAGGAATTCGTGATCGGTGGCGACCAGGTCGACCTGCTTGGCGTACAGCACCGGCAGCACGCTCTCGGCATAGGACGGCGAGGTGTAGGGGTCGTCGCCGACGCGCGCCTGGACCGCAGCCAGCTCGTCCTTGTGCACGATGTAGCGCGCGTTGGGAAACGTCGGCACCCAGCGGCCGTTCTCCAGGCGCGTGTTCCAGCCGACATGGTCGCCGTGCAGGTGGGTGCACATCACGTGCGTCACCTGTTCCGGCACGACGCCGGCGGCGGCCAGGTTGGCAAGCCACGGCCCGGTGCGCTGGTGCCAGCTCGGCAGCATCGGGATGTTCTTGTGCTCGCCGATGCAGGTGTCGACCACGATCACCTTGCCGGCCGCCTTCACCACGTAGGAATGGAAGCTGAGGATGATGGCGCGCTGGGCGGGGTCGTAGAAGTACGGCGTGAGCCAGTCGAGGTGGCGGTCGAATTCGGCCAGGTCGGCTTCGGGGTAGGCGCGCGCGGCGTCGAACGGCTCGATCATGTCGACGACCTTGCTGACCGTCATCTCGCCGATGCGCCAAGATTGAACCGATGTGGACTGGATCGCCATGAACGGCCCCCGTGTCAGTCCGCCACGGCGATGGCGTGAAACTGGATGAAGTCGCCGTGCGTCTCCCAGTGGGTCACGCGCGGCCCGAGGCCGTCAAGGCCGAGGATCGGAAACAGGGTCAGGCTCTCGGCCACGTCGCGATGGTACTTCAGCACCTGCTTCGTCAGCGCGGTGCGCTCGGCCAGGGTCGGCGCGGCGGCGGCGGCCTCGATCACCGGCTGGATGACGGGGTCGCAGAAGCGCGGCGCCGACCAGCCGCAGCCGTGGGTGCCCATGGCGCCGTGAAACGAGCGCAGCGCGTCGTGGCCGTAGAGATTGTAATCCGACGGCAGCGCTTCGCCCGGCGCGCCGCCCTGCACGAAATACTTGCTGAACTGCGCGAACGGCACCGGGTTGATGATCATGCGCACGCCAATCCGCGCCAGGTCGGCGGCCACCTGCTGCATGATGCTGGTATCGCCCGAGGTCGAGCCCACCGGCATTTCCAGTGTGAACGAAAAGCCATCGGGGTAGCCGGCCTCGCGCAGCAGGGCGCGGGCTTTGGCGGGGTCGTAGGGGTAAGGTTCGAGCGTGTCGTCGTAGCCGATTGTGCCGGGCAGCGCGCCTTGGCTGGCCGGTTCCACCAGCCCGCCCTGCAGCGTCGCGGCGATGGCGGCGCGGTTGACGCCGTAGTTGACGGCCTGGCGCACGCGCGCGTCGGCGAACGGCGTGCCGGGGCGCAGCGTGTCGAACACCACCGACAGAATGCGCAACGGTTTGCGCTGGGCCGTCCGCAGCCCCGCGGCGGCGAGCGGCTCGATCTGTTCGGGGTCGACCGCGATCGCCACGTCGATCTGGCCCGAAATCAACCCCTGTACGCGGCTGGTGGGTTCGGGCAGCACGATCATCTCCAGCGCGCTGGCCTGGGGCGCGCGCCACGAGGTCCGGTTGGCCTTGGCGACGATGCGGTCCGACGACCAGCGTTCCGCCACAAAAGGCCCGCTGCCCAGCGTGCGCGTGGCAAGCGACGACGCGCCGTCGGCGACCAGCGCCTCGGGCGCGGCGAACGGCACGATGTACAGGTAGTGCGGCAGCACCGCGTTGGGCTGCGGCGTGGTGACGACCAGCGTCAGTTCGTCCTCGGCGATGACGTCCTGCAAGGCGCGCGGTTCGCGCGCGCCCATCCGCCCGTCGCCGCCGGGCCCGCGCAGGTAGTCGAGCACCCGCTTCGCGCCGGCGGCGGTGAAGCGTTCACCGTTGGAGAACACCACGCCCGGGCGCAGCTTGAACTCCCAGGTCAGGGCGTCGCGCTGGCGCCAGCTTAACGCCAGTTGCGGGCGCAGCACCCCGTCATTGTCGAATTGCGCCAGCCGGTCGTAGAACGCCGGCACGACGAAGTTGGCGGTGGTGCCGATCACGCCGTAGGGGTTGCCCAGGCTGGGCGGCATGGCGGTGAGCCCGATGCGCAATGTTGTCTCGGCCTGCGCCGCGCCCGCCGCCAGTGCGGCGCACAACACAACCATCGTGGCGCGCGTGGCGATCACCGGCGATTCACCGTTCCGCCAGTTCCAGCTCGCTGAACTGGATCTGATCGTTCCAGGTCGCCCAGGTCTTGACCCGCGGCCCGACGCCGTCGAGGCCCAAGACCGGGAACAGGATCAGGCTGGTGGCCTGGTCATGATAATGGCGCACGATCTCACGCGTCATGGCGACGCGCCGGGCCAGGTCGGGCTCGCGTTCGGCGGCGTCGATGGTGGGCTGGATCTTCGGGTCGCAGTACCACGGCGCGGAGCCGTTGCAGCCGTGGCCGCCGCGGGCATAGGGCGACAGCGCGTCGAAGGCGTTGTTGTTGAAGTCCTGCAGCGTCGCCTGGCCGCGCCAGCCGCCGGCGCTGGTGTAGCGCACGAATTGCGGATAGGTGACCGGGCGCAGCTCCATCCTGATCCCGACCGCGGCTAGGTCGGCGGCGATCTGCTGCATGATGGTGGCGTCGCCCGGCAGCGTGCCCGACGGGAACTCGTAGACGAACGAAAGTCCGCTCGGATAACCCGCCTCGGCCAACAGCGCGCGCGCCGCGTCCGGATCATACGGGTAGGGCTTCAGATCGGGGTCGTAGCCGGTGGCGTTGTCGATGGCGCCCTGGCTGGCGGCGGCCACGCGCCCACCCATCAGCGTGGCGACGATGCGCTCGCGGTTGACGGCCATGTTGGCGGCCCGGCGCACGCGCGCGTCCCAGAACGGGTTTTGCTTGGAGACCGTATCGAAGGCGATGGTCAGGATGCGGATCGGGTTGCGCTGGTGCACCGCGCCGCCGGCGGCCTCGATGGCGGCGGCCTGCTCCGGGTCGACGGCGATGGCCGCGTCGATCTGCCCGCTGATCAAGGCTTGCGTGCGCGCGGTGCCGTCGGGCAGGGCGCGGAACTGCAGGCGGTCGAACTTGGCCGGCCGCCAGGTCGTCGGGTTGGCCTCAAGCTCGATCTCGTTGACCGCCCAGCGCTTGACCGTGAACGGACCCGACCCGACCGGCGCGGTGGCCAAGCCCTCCCAGCCGACCTCTTGGAAGTAGCGCCCCGGCGCCACGTAAATCATGTAAAGGCGCTGCGGCAGGATGGCGTTAGGCTCGGTCAGCGTGATGGTCAGTGTGCGCCGGTCGGTGGCTTCGATGCGCGCGAACTTCTCGGCCTCGGCGCGCACGATGGTCAGTCCGGCGGCGGCGGACTCCGGCGCGCGCAGCGCGTCGAACATGATCTTGACGCCCTCGGCGTCGAGCGGCTCGCCGTTCGAGAAGGTCACGCCGTCGCGCAGCGTGAACACCCAGGTCAGCGGGTCCGGGTTGTCCCAGCGCTCGGCCAGCCGCGGCACGACACGGCCCTGGTTGTCGATGCCCGCCAGCACGTCGTAGACCGACGGCAGCACGAAGTTGGCGGTGGTCGCGACCTGGCGATACGGATTGCCCATGCCCGGCGGCATGGCGGTGATGCCGACGCGGAAGGTTCCGTCGGCCGCCGCGGCGGCGCCGGCCCACAGCGCAACCAGAAGCGGAATCGCGGATCGGGACATGGCGGCGTCGCGGGGCGGGAGAAAGCCGAACGGAGGCTATTTGCCCTTCCTGGCCTTTTTGGGGCGGTGGCCCGCGCCGATCTCCTCCAGCATGTTGGCCAGGTCGTCGGCGTGTTCCTCTTCCATCTTCAGAATCTCTTCGATCATGCGCCGGGTGGTGACATCGTCGTTGCCCAGCCAGCGGATGATCTCGGCGTAGGTCTCGATCGCCACGCGCTCGGCCACCAGGTCCTCGGTGATCATCTCCTCCAGCGTGTCGCCCTCGGTGTATTCGGCGTGCGAACGCGTCGCCAGGCCTTCCGGGTTGAAGTTCGGCACGCCGCCCAGCTGGGTGATGCGCGCGGCCACCCAGTCGGCGTGCATCTGTTCCTCGTTGGCGTGGGTCAGGAATTCCGCGGCGATCGGTTGGGCGTTGATGCCCTTGGCCATGAAGTGATGGTTCTTGTAGCGCAGGACGCAGACGATCTCGGTGGCCAGCACCTCGTTCAGCACGCCGATCACCTTTTTCTTGTCGGCCCGATAGGCGCCGGTGATGGCGCCGTCCATCATCTGGGCGCGGGCGCGCTTGCGGATTTTCTCGAGGTCGGACTTGAACGCTTGTTTCATCGCGGTGACTCCTGAACGCGGGGCGGGCACGCGGAAAATCGAAGCTAAACACCGCTGCCGGCTTTGACAAGGAATTGGGCTTGGCAATTGCCCCGGGTTCGCGCGAAACGGTAGCATCCGTGTCGCCGTTGGGGTTTCGCAGCGAAGGCCGCCGCCATGTCGCCGGACGTTTCACACGACATCCTCGTGTTCGCCCACGTCATTCTGTTCGTCTACTGGTTGGGGCCGGACTGGGGCGTTTGGGTCACCTCGCACTACATCGCCAAGCCCGGCCTGCCGGCGGACGAGCGTCGCCGCTTCCTGGCGGCGATGCTAAAGATCGACCTGTTGCCGCGCAGCTGCCTGATCGTGCTGCCGGCGCTCGGGCTGCAGCTGGCGGCGAACCTCGGCATGTCGCCGGTCACCGGCGGCTGGCTGGCGGCGTTCTGGGCGTTTTCGATCGGCTGGTTGGTCGTGTCGTGGCTGGTCTACCTGCGCAAGGGGCCGCTGGCCGGCGATCTGTTGCGCCGACTCGACAACGGCGTGCGCTACCTGGTCGCGCCGGCGTTCATTTTGTCCGGCTGTTACTCGCTGGCCACCGGCGCGTGGTTCGGGTCCAACTGGCTGGCGCTCAAGGTCGCGATCTATGGCGTGATCGTCGCGCTGGGGCTGATCCTGCGCTCGTTCGTCGGCCTGTGGGTCACCGGCTTCCAGCGCCTGGCGGTTGAAGGCCCCAAGGCCGAAATCGACACGTTGTTCTCCGATGCGCTCGCCCGCTCCAAGCCGGTGGTCTACGTGTTCTGGGGCTGCTCGGCGCTGATGGCGTTCCTGGGCATCGTCAAGCCGTTCTGACACGGCGCCGACCGGTGTAGAGTCGGCCGGTCTGCGAGTGGAACGGATTTGACATTCGCTACCTTGTCGGCAGCAAGACCGAGATGCGAATGTCAAATCCAAAGCTCCACTCGAATCGTGTATTTGCTAGTGGTCCTTTGATTCCAACATTCGAAGGATTGCGCCCTGAACCGGGATGCGAATGTTGGAATCGGACCACTAGGGGAGGGGGCCGCCATGCCCGGAACGATCCGGCTGTGGTTCGTGCGCGGTGTACTCGCGCTGATCGTGGCGCTGTACGGCATGATCGGCTGGCTGTTCAACGCCGACCCGGCCGGCACCATGGTGGCTTTCGGCATCGGCGTCGAAGGCGCCATCGGCCTGACCACCGTGCGTATCGGCTACGGCATGGGCTTCTGGACGCTGGCGCTGACCGCGCTCTACGGCCTGATCCGCCCGCGCCACGCCTATGCCTGCCTCAGCCTCTTGACGTTCATGCTGGCGTGCGTGGTGGCGACCCGGCTGACCGGGTTCCTGACCGACGGCGTCGACGCCAAACAGATCACCGAGCTGCGCGACGAAGGCCTCAGCTTCATCGTCTTCGTCGCCGCCTGGCTCGCCTATCCGCGCGCACGGCTGCCCGCCACCGTCGCGCCGCCACCGCCGACGTGGATGGCGAAGATCGCTTTCGGCCTGCTCGGGTTGGGTTATCTGGCCTATGGCGTGGCGCTGTGGGTCGCGCCCGAACTGGTGGAAAGTCGCGGCATGATTCTGCGCGAGGCGGTCTCGCTGACCACCGTGCGCACCGGCTTCGGCGCGCACTACATCGGCCTGGGGCTGATCGCGGCCTACGGCCTGGCCCGCTCCGGGCAACGCCTCACCTGCTTCTGGTTCGTGGCGGTGTGGACGGTGCTGATCATGGTCGGGCGGCTGGCCGGCCTGGCGCTCGACGGCATCGACGACCTGCAGCTGGTCGACACGGGGGTCGACGCGGTCACGACGGTGATCGCGCTCGGCGGACTATGGGCCGCCCGGCGCGGGATTACCGGGTCTTCGGCTTGAGCGACGGCGCGAATTTCTCGCTGCGCATCACCTTCACGTCGTTCATCCAGGCGATGACCGCGTAGTTCTCGAAGAACTTCTCCGCCAGCCGCGCCATCAGCGCCTCGGCGGCGCCCGGCTCGACGATGGTCTCGATGCGTACGTTCTCGCCGTCGAGCGTGGTCGCGCCCAGCCCGCGCGTGCCCTGGCCGAACACCGAGGCGACCGTCAGGCCCGAGGCGCCGGCGGCGATCACCTCGCGCTTGATCGGTTCCAGCAGCACCGCCTCGGCGACGATGGTGATCTTCTTGAAGTCCGCCAAACGGCGCGCATTTGCGGTCATGTCAGCCTCCCGATCCCGCCGCCCATTGGGCCATGGCAAGATACACCGGAATGCCGACCATCAGGTTGAAGGGGAAGGTCAGCGCCAGCGAGGCGGTCAGGTAATAGCCCGGGTTCGCTTCGGGCAGCGCCAGGCGCACCGCCGCCGGCGCGGCGATGTACGACGAACTGGCCGCGAGCGTCGCGAAGATCGCGGTGCCGCCGACCGACATTCCGACCAACTGGCTCAGCAGCACAGCGATGCCGGCGTGGACCAGGGGCATGGCGATGGCAAAGCCCACCAGGAACGGGCCGACCTTGGCGAAGTCCTTCAGCCGCTGGCCGGCTTGCAGCCCCAGGTCGAGCAGGAACAGGCACAACAGGCCGCGGAACAGATCGGTGAACACCGGCTTGACCGGGGCGTAGCCCGACGGCCCCGCCAGCGCGCCGATGATCAGACCGCCCACCAGCAACAGCACGCTCTTGCTGGCGGTGACCGCCTTGAGCGCGTCCATGGCCGAACCCTCGCGGGCGCCGGCCTTGGCGCCGGCGCGCTTGGCGATGGCCAGCGCCACCACGATCGCCGGCACCTCCATCACCGCGAGCAGGGCCGGGGCGAAGCCCTCGTACCTGATGCCGGCGGCGTCCAGGTAGGTCTGCACCGCCACGAACGTCACCGCCGACACCGAGCCGTAGTGCGCCGCCAACGCGGCGGCGTCGGCGGCGGCCAGACGGCCGGCCTTGCGCAGAATGACATAGCACCACAGCGGGATCGCCAGGCACAGACCGAGCGCGGCGATCAGCGGGCCGACGAAGGTGGAGAACGGCGTCTGCGACAGCTCGACGCCGCCCTTCAGGCCGATCGACAGCATCAGGTAGATCGACAGGCCGCCCGCGACCTGGTCGGGGAACTTGAGGTCGCTCTTGATGTAAACCGCGGCGACGCCGAGCACGAAGCACAGCACGATCGGCGACAAGAGATTGGTTTGCGCAAGCTCGAGGATGTTCATGGGCGATTGCCCTCTGCCGCGCCCGCTGCACGTCGCCATCGGGCCGGGGCGGCACATAGGCCGGCCGGCGACCCGACACAAGCCCGCCGCCGGGATTTATTTCAGCGGTCGAGGAACGCGATGGCCTCCGCCGCGTAGGCCCGCAGCTCGTCTTCGGACACTTCGATCACGTCGCCCGACAGGCGCGGGTTCCAGGCCACCGCGCCCGGCAGCAGCGCCGCGCCGTCGGCCCCGGCCATGACCGGAATTTTCAACTGCGCGAAGCGTTCGGCGATCGGATAGCGCCAGTAGGCATTGAAGGCCAGGTACTGGGTGGTGGCCATTTTCACCTGCTCGGTGAAGGTGATGTGCATGATCTCGGGCGAAGGCAGGCCGCGGCCGCGCAGGTTGGCCGCCTCGTGCTGGAACCAGGGCACGTAGGTGTAAAGGTCCTTCAGCCGGCTCCACAGGAACATCACGTACAGGCCCTGCTGGTCGGGCACGACCTTGGGGCCGTGGTACTTGGTGAATTCGTCGAGCAATTCGCCGGTCATGATGTTGAGCCGGTTGATGATCAGGTGCCGCGCGCGCTGGGGCGCGCGGACCGCAATTTCCACGGCGACGTAACCGCCGAGCGAGGAGCCCATCAGGTCGAACTCCTTCAGGCCGACCGCGTCGGCGAAACGCAGCGCGGCGTCGGCGTAGTAGCCAAGGTCGGGGTCGGCGCCGTCGGCGGTGCGCGGCGGCGACGAATCGCCCATGCCCATCAGGTCGGGCGCGTAAACGGGCCGCGTTTCCGCCAGAATGTCGAGCAGCGGCACTTGCACGCGCGCGGTCTGCGGGCCGGGATGCATGAAGATCAGCGGGCGCTGGGTGCGGGATTTGGATCGGCCCGGCGGGGCGCCATGCCAATAGTGAACCTGGCCTTCGGCCAGGTCGGCGAAGCGGCGCTTCATCACCTTGGGCTGATGCAACAGCCAGGGCCGCGACGTGGCGGCGTAACCCGCGCCATCGGGGATTGGTTGGCGCACCCACTTCGCGGCCGTGGCCTCGGCCGGCGTTGTGGTCGGCGCGGTATCGGCGGTGGTCTGGGTCAGCTCGCGGGCGATACGCCAGACCCCCGCATTCTGCCGCAGCTCCATGAAATAGCGCCCGCTGCGCCGGATCGTCTCGCCGCCGGACTTGGGGGTCATCGCGATGGTGTACAACCCGCTCGCCAGCCCGACCGGACCGACCGCCTCCAGCACTTCGGGCGTCACGTCCATGGTCACGGCGTTCGCCGCCATGAGCTGACGATAGGAGTCCACGACCGCTGCGCGCCCGCTTAGCGTCGCGCCGTTCATGGGGTGGTAGACGGTGTCGTCGGTCAGGCTTTGGGCGATGGTGTCCAGGTCGGCGGTATTCCAGGCGGCGAAGAAGCGATCGTGAAAGGCCCGGACCCCGGCATCCTCGGCGCTGGCCGGTGCCAGCGATGTGGCGAGAAGGAGGGTTGCCGCAAAAACTCCAACAAAAGCCGCTTTCATTGTTCGAACCCTCCCGCTTTTTCGTGGCCTACAGTCGCATGGCGCCGCGCGCGCGGTCAAAAGCCGTCGCCGCCATGATCCTCGGACGCTGTTGTTCGTATACTGGAGAACACCGACCGAGCTGGGGAGCCGCCGATGCTGATCAACAACTGGTATGTCGCCGCCGTCGCCGACGAGATCACC
>JANRJB010000157.1:0-8103 GCA_033764265.1 Rhodospirillaceae bacterium
TGGCCGACGGCCTCCGCTGGTTCACCTTCGGGGCGTGGAAGTAGTTCGAACATATCGGATCGTCGGCGTTCCGACGCGTTGACCGGCTCGCCGGCCCGTATTACGATCGTAATACGTGGAGGATCCCTACATGCCGTTGCCGGTGATGTCGTTGCGGGCCGAGCGAAAGCACCAGTCGGTGTTGCGCGGGCTCGCCCGCGCGCTACGCGACCGGCCCGAACTGGCGCGCGATGTCGGCCGCCTGCTCAAGGACTTGCCCGCGCGTCCCGTTCATGCCGCGATCGGCCCGTTCAAAGATGAGTCCGCGGCGCTCGACTTCATCCGCAACCGTCTGGTCGCCGCTTTGAAGCCCGAGGAAATCTGGCTGATCGGCAGCCGGGCCCGCGGCGATCATCGCCGCGACAGCGACTTCGACATCCTGGTGGTGCAGCCCGACCGCGAACCGCTGTTGGACCCCCGGCGCGCGCACGAGCCGATTGCCGCGTCCGGTCTGGCCTGCGACGTGGTCGCCTGCCGCCGGTCCGCGTTCGACGCCGAGCGGACGCAGGCCGGGACATTGCCGTTCGCCGCTTCGACGCAGGGGCGGCAGCTCTATGTCGCGCGGCGCCCGGGAGCCAACCGCGCCGCATGAGCCGAAAGGTCGCCGCCTATCTCGCTCTGGCACGCGAAGATTTGGCCGCCTCCCGCACGCTTGCGCTCAATTTTCCGCGCCACGCCGCGTTCAACGTCGAGCAGGCTGCCGAGAAAATCATCAAGGCGGTGTTGACGAAGGAGGGCATCGTGTTCGGCGCCGGCCACCATCAATTGGCAAGATTGGTCGGCGCATTGCCGCTCGACCATCCATGGCGCGCCGACCTGATGAGTTTGGACAAGCATTCCCCGGCGGCAACGGCGCTGCGATATCCGACGCCCGGCGGCATCGTGCCGCCCAACCCCGATATCGCTCAAATCACCGCCGACATCGCCGAAATCGAGCTTCTGTTGCCCGAAATCGCGGACTGGATCGATTCACGCTGACCGCGCGGCGCGCGTTGCCGCCTCGACCAGCGGCAGGCCGCATGGACCGGGCCCCAGGCCCATGTGCATGAAGTTGTGCGCGTAGCCAAAGCCGATGCGCGTTTCGGGATCGGCGAAAGCGAAGGACCCGCCGGCGCCCACATAGCCGAAGCAGCGCGTGCCGGGGCCCATCGGCGTCGCGGGCGGGCAGTTCAGCTCGAAACCCGTCGAGAACCGCGCCTCGGCGTTGAAGATCGGATCGGGGCCGCGCCACGCTTCGGCCTCGGCCTCGCGCAACGTGTTGTCCGACAACAGCCGCACGCCATCCAACTCGCCGCCGCGCGCCAGGCAGCCGTAGAACCGTGCCATCGACCGGGCGTTGGTGTGCGAGGCGCCCGCGCCGTTCTCGCAGGTGCGCCAGCGCCGGTTGTTGTAATCCTCGGTCGGGTCGCGGCCCTTCATGCTGCGCGCCATCAGCGAATCAGGATTCTTAGCCAGGAATTCGCCGAAGCTGGCCGACGGCACCTGGTAGACCGTGGCCAGGCGCGGCATCACGGTGTCGGGCACGCCCAGGTGCCAATCGAGCGCGAGCGGCACGGCGACGTCCTCGCGCCAGGCCTGGCCCAGCCGCCGCCCGCCGTTGACCTGCTGGCACAGCCCGCCGGTCAGGTAGCCCTGGGTCATGTTGAGATAGGCCGCCTTTTCGCCCGGCGGCCAGTTCGGCGCGCTGGTTTCAAGCGCGGCGATCATGGTGTTCCAGTCGTAAAGATCGCCGGCCTTGAGGTCGGCGTCGACAAAGGTCAGCGCCGCCTTGTGCTCGAGCAGGTGGCGCACCTTGATGCCGGCCTTGCCGTTCCGCCCGAACCCCGTCCAGTAACGCGCCACCGGCACGTCGAGGTCGAGCCGGCCGCGTTCGACTTCCTTCAGCACCATCGTCGCGCCGATGGTCTTGGACACCGACCAACAGCAGCACAGCGTATCGGGCTGCCAGGGCCGATTTGCCACCACGTCGGCGAACCCGCCCCACAGATCGACCACCAATTCGCCGTCAATCATGATGGCGCAGCTGGCGCCGACCTCGCCCGCGGCGCCGCGCGCGGTGAAGTTGTCGGCGAACACGTCGGCGACGGCCTGGAACTTCGGATCGCAGCGGCCGAAAACCTCGGGCTTGCGGCCCCCGAGAAACGGATTCACGGCGCGGATTACTCTTTCTTGCCGGCCTTGTCTTTCATCTTGTCCTTGGCCATTTGCTGGCCCTGTTCTTTCATGGCGTCGCCCTGGGCGCCTTGATTCATCTGGCCCATGCCCTGGCCGCGCATGTTGGCCATCGCCTGCTTGCAGCCGTCTGAGGCATTGTCGCGATTCTTCATCAGGCACTGCATGGTGGCCTGGCCCGGCTTGGCGTCGGCGCAGAATTTTTCCAGGTCGGCGGCGCATGCCCCGCGCATCGCCGGGTTGTGGTTGGCGGGCTGCGCGGCGGCCGGCAGCGACAGCGCGAGCACCGAAACGGTCAGCGCCGCGGTGAGCAATTTGGTCATTGAGAACCTCCCGAATGTCAGGTCGGCTGCGCCGGGGTGGCCGCGCCGTAGCCTCAGGCTAACGCGCTCGGCCACGATGACCAAGGCGCGGTGCGTCCGATGGGTCGAATTCGCGCTTTGAGGTGTCAAAAATCCTGACACTGGGCGGGCGCACAGCGAACAGGAAAATCACATGTTAGATCAATATGTTGGTTGCGATTCCGGGGTTGGGCGTGTTTTCCGGGTGTCAGAAATTTTTACAGTTCTCGCTTTCGCACCGGCCGGGCCGCCGATAACTCATTGAAATTATTGACCCTTATTTTCTTGGCATGCCGTTTGCAGAAATACAGCAAAGGCCGGTCCCCGGGAGGTAGCAATGGCAAGAACTCTATCTTTGGTCGCTATGGTTGGCGCGATGTCGTTGGTGGCGGGCGCGGCCCAGGCCACGACCATTCTGTACAACGACTTCTCGAGCCTCGCGGGCTTACAGGTCAACGGCACGACCAAAGCGATCCATGCCTGCGCGCCGTCGGGCGACGGCGCGACCTGCGGCGCGGTCACCGATTTCGGCGGCAACAAGGTGTTGCGCCTGACCAACAACCTTAGTCAGGCGGGCAGCGCCTTTTCGACATCCACGGTCTCGCTAGCCTCGGATGCCTCGTTCAGCACGTCGTTCCGTTTCCGCTTCACCGACCAGCAGAACAGCGGCGCGGACGGTATCGTGTTCGCCGTGCAGACCGTATCGAACCAGGCGGGCGGCATCGGCGGCGGGATCGGCTACTTCGGCATCAACAACAGCGTCGGGATCGAGTTCGACAACTGGTTCAACGGCGGCTCCGATCCGGACGACAACCACGTCGGAGTCAACATCAACGGCAGCGTCGTTTCAGTCGCCACCGCGTTCAGCCCCTACGTTTTCGACGATGGCTTACTATTGACGGCGTGGGTCGATTACGACGGCGCGACCGACATGCTCGAAGTCAGGCTTTCCAATACCAACGTGCGGCCGTTGGCGTCATTGCTGTCGTACAATGTCGACTTGGCGACCGTTCTTGGCACATCCGACGCCTACGTCGGGTTCACCTCGGGCACCGGCGCTGCCGGCGCCGATCACGATATCCTGGCTTGGCAATTCAACAGCACGTTCAATCCGATCGACCAGATCGGCGACGTGCCGACGCCGGGCGCCATGGCGCTGCTGGGCGCCGGATTGTTCGCACTCGGCTGGGCGCGGCGCCGCTATTTCGACTCCGCCGCGAAGCAGTAGAACTGCCCGGCGCCGCCGGTCGCGATCAGGTTCTGCTGGCTGCAACCGCGGCTGGGATGCGCCGAGTTCCATGACGCGCTGGTGATGCGGCTGGTGCGGTCGTGGTGTCCTACTTGCGCGCTGCCGTCCGGGCTGCTCGATGTCCAGTTCCGGCAGGTGTGGTCCATGCCGTCGGGCGGATAGGCGGTGCCGTCCAGGCGCGAGCCGGTCAGGATGTCGTGCTGATTGGGGCGGTTGAATTCGCCCGGCACCACCTCGCCCTTTTCGGTCAGCGCGGTGGCCTGGTTGACCAGGTTGCCGTTGCGGCCCAGCTCCACCGTATCGGAATGCAAGTCCGCCAGATCGGCGGCGATGCGGTTGCCCTGCGCGTTGTGCCATGGGCCCTGGCCGATGCGGTCGCGCGCGTTCACGGCCGCCACGCCGTCAAGCGCCTGAGTGCTCAGGTAAGCGCGCCAGACGTAGCCTCCGCCGCCGACCGCTTCGGCCAGCGCTTGGCAATGGGCGTCCGCGCCGGCCAGCCCGCCCAGGTCGCCGCCCTTGCCGGGTCCGACACTGGTGACGAAAAACGTCATCGGCCCCTTGGGCGGCGCCGGCGGAATCTGCGGCATGCCGAGCGGGGTTTGCGCCGCCGCCGAGAACACCGCCGCCACGACGACGGTCGCCGCGGCTGCCGAGAACGGAATTGCGCGATGGGCGTTCATGTCTCGCCTCCGTGATTGTGGCTTCAATCTAACGGCTCTTCGCGAATGACGCGACCAGTTCCACGTGGTGCGACCAGGCGAACTGGTCGATCACCGTGACCGCCTGCAGCCGGTAGCCGCCGTCCACCAGGATGCGCGCATCGCGGGCGAAGGTGGACGGATTGCACGATACGCCGACCACGACCGGCACCCGGCTTGCGGCCAGGGCGCGGGCCTGGGCCTCGGCGCCGGCGCGCGGCGGATCGAACACCGCGGCGTCATAGCGCGCGGCCTCATCGGCGCGCAGCGAATTGCGATAGAGGTCGCGGCGCTGAGGGTCGAGCGGCAAGGAACCCCGCGCCCTAACCAGCGCCTGCACGGCCGCGGCGTCGGCCTCGAACGCATCCACCGTCCCGTGGGCCAGCATCGCGCCGGCGAAGGTGCCGCAGCCGGCGAACAAATCGGCGAAACGCCCCTTGGCCGGCAACGCGGCAAGCACCGCGGCGGTCAGCGCCGCCTCGCCCTCGGGCGTCGGCTGCAGGAAGGCGAGCGGCGGCAAAGGGACCGCGAGCGCGCCGAACGTCGCCACGACCGGCACGCGCGCGAGCAGCACCTCGGGCTCGTCGCGGTCGCGCAGCCGCCACGACAGCCGCGCCAACCCGGCGGACTGGGCGAGCTGAACCGCCGATTCGCGCACGTGCAAGTCGGGCACGCCTTTGGGCCCCACCGCCCCGGTGATCGTCACGTCGAGCTGCCCGCCGACGCGTTGGATGAATACCTCGGCGGGCTTGTCCTGCTTCAGAATCGGCACGAGGCCGGCCGCCAGATTTGCCCGCGCCGCCATGATCGCGGGGTCCGCCACCAGGCACGCATCGATGGCGGCCACCTGGTGCGAACGACGGCGGTGAAAACCCAGCATCACGGCATTGCCGCGCTTGATCGCCGCGAAGGTGACGCGTCGGCGCGTGCCGGCGGGCAGCACGACCGGTTGGTGCCACGTCGCCGGCGTCAGGCTTTTCGCCGCCAGGGCGCGGCGGACCTGGTCCACTTTCCAGTCGCGCGCGAACGCCGCCGTCGCGTGCTGCAAGGTGCAGCCGCCGCAGACGTCGTAGTGCGGGCACGGCGGCGCGGCGCGATGGGGCGAGGCTTCGATCACGCGCGCCAGGTCGGCCCGCGCCACGCCATCCGCGCCGTCGCGCGGCCGAACCTCGACCCGGTCGCCGGGCAACGTGCGGTCGACGTAGAGCGGGCCATTTGGTCCGCGGTGCACGCCGTCGCCCTTGGGGCCGAGATCGTGGATCAGCAGGTCTTCCATCATGCGAACGCGTCAGCTGGCGCCGGCAACCATGCGCCACAGCCGGCCCAGGTTGGCGCGGGCGTCGTTGCGGTGGGTCCGATAGCGGGCATGGGCATCGGCCGGGGCGTCGGGTGATACCTCGATCGACCACAGGGCATCGATCTCGTTGGGCAAGAAGGAATACCGAATGTCGATGATGCGGTGCGGCCGCGCGGGGTCGAGGGCGATGAAGCCGTCGCTGAACCGGCGGAAGCGCGCGATGTCGTCGGCCTGGCGCGAGGCGGGGTCGAGCCACGGCAGGTCGCGGGCGGGGTCGAGCCTGGCCACAGCGACCCCCTCGAACGTGCGCATCCGCGCACCCGCGCGCACCGCATCGACATGGTAGCCGTCCGCCGTTTCGGCGATCGCGCGCCACACCACGATATTGCCGAAACTGGGCTTGACCTCGACGCGCACCGGCACTTGGCCGCGCGCGGCGGCCAGAGCGGACGCCGCGTCATGGGCGCGGTCGTGCTGCACTGACGCCGCCGCCAGGTACGCCGTTGCCCACGCCAGGCCCGCCAGCGCCCAGCCCGGCGCGCGCCGCCGCCACGACACCGCCACCAACACCGCCAGCGGCAGCGTGAACAGGGGATCGACGATCGACACCAGGCTTGCGGCGATGCGGACATCCGCGAAGGGCCACAGCAGCATGGTGCCGTACGAGGTGGCGGCATCGAGCACGCCGTGGGTGGCGTAGCCAAGCGCGCAGAACAGGAACGTCTGCCGGAACGCCAGCCCCCAGCGCCGGCCCAGCGCCGCATGAAGCAAACCGGCGCACGCCAGCGCGCCCACCGGAATGAACGCCAGCGCATGGGTGAAGTGGCGGTGATACTCCAGGAACACCAGCGGGTCGCTGGCCGAGCGGATCAACGCATCCAGGTCCGGCGCCATGCCGGCCAGGAAACCGAACCCGCCGGCGATGCGCAGCCGTGACCGTGCCACGGGGTGTGATGGGGCCCGCGCCGCGGCTTGCGCCAGTGCCGCGCCCAACGCGCCTTGTGTGAACAGGTCCATGGGATATATGAGGAAGCGACTGATGGCTTAGGGATCGCTCGGGCGGGGCGTGCGACGGTCGACTGATAGCAGTCCGTTGTGACGCGTGACAGCGTGTCGCGGCGCAGCGCGGTCGAAAGCGCCACCGGGCGGTTTCTCAAGCCGTTTCCAGCCGTTACAATGCGTTCCGGTTCAATCCACATCTCGGATTCAAGTGGTGAGTTTATATCGACTGGCTTACGCGAGCGTTGCGTCGAAGCCTCTTTCGAAGGCCGACTTGAAGCAAATCCTGTCCGCTTCGGTCCGACGCAACCAGGCGGAAAGCATCACCGGAGCGTTATGCTTCTCGCGGGACGCGTTCGTGCAGGTGCTCGAGGGCGCGCGCCCCCGACTCAGCACGTCTTTTAGGAGAATATCTTCTGACACTCGCCATAAAGATGTAGAGTTGATCGGGCTCGAGCCCATTCGGGCCCGCGTCTTCGGCAACTGGTCGATGGCCTTCATTGACGACAGCAAGGAGGTGCGGGACATCATCTTCCGCCATTGTGGCGCCGACCGGCTTGTGGCCGACGCCTTGGACCTGTCCGGGGTCACCAACCTCGTCCGCGCGATGTTGGGACAGCCGAACGAACAAGGCTGACCTAGGGAGGCTGAGGTGAACGCCGGAGAATCCAAGTGCGGGGCCTGCGGACAGGATGTGGCCACGCCAGCTTTCACGATGGCTTTTCAGCCCATCATCGATATCCGCGCACGCAAAATCTATGGGTACGAAGCGCTGGTGCGCGGACCAAGCGGCGAGCCCGCGGGCAGCGTGCTGTCGCAGGTCAACGATCAAAACCGTTATGCCTTCGACCAGGCCTGCCGGGTCAAGGCGATCGAGCAGGCCGCCGCACTGGGGCTTGACCGGAAGCTGAGCATCAATTTCCTGCCGAATGCGGTCTACGAACCGAAGGCGTGCATCAGGGCGACGCTGGCCGCGGCCAAACGGGTCAATTTCCCCCTCTACCTGATCACCTTCGAGATCACCGAGGACGAGCGCATCCGCGATACCAAGCACCTGCAGGGCATCATCAGCGAGTACCGGAACCAGGGCTTCCGGGTGGCGCTTGACGACTTCGGCGCGGAGTACGCCGGACTGAACAGCCTGTCGGCCTTGCAGGTGGACGCGATCAAGCTCGACATGGCGCTGGTGCGCAACATCGACCAGGACGACCGTCGGCGCACGATCGCCTTGGGCATGATCGGCGTGTGCCACGACCTGAACATCGACGTCGTCGCCGAGGGCGTCGAACGGCCGGAGGAGCTCGCGGT
>JANRJB010000160.1:0-9923 GCA_033764265.1 Rhodospirillaceae bacterium
AGGGCGACTGAACGCGGACGCGCGCGCCGAACGGCTGGCGCGGCTGACCGGCGTCATCAGCATGAACGACCTGAACGGCTGCGACCTGGTGATCGAGGCGGCGTTCGAGGACTTGGCGATCAAGCGGCGCATTTTCCAGGCGCTGGATTCGATCTGTGCACCGGGCACGATCCTCGCCTCCAACACCTCCACGCTGAACCTTGACGACATCGCCGCCACGACCCGGCGACCGGCGGACGTGCTCGGGATGCATTTCTTTTCGCCGGCCCACGTCATGCGCCTGCTCGAGGTCGTGCGCGGCGCAAGGACCGCGCCGGACGCGCTCGCCACCGTCATGGCGGTGGCCAAGCGCATCAACAAGGTGGCGGTGGTCTCGGGTGTGTGCTTCGGATTCATCGGCAACCGCATGTTCGAGGGCTACATCCGCGAATCGCAGATGCTGCTGCTGGAAGGCGCCACCCCGTCGCAGGTCGATGCGGCGCTGACCGACTTCGGCATGGCGATGGGTCCGTGCGCGGTGATCGACCTGGCCGGCGTCGATGTCAGCTACCTCACGCGCGAAGGCAACCGCGCCAACCTGCCGGCCGATCCGCGCTACTGCCTGATCGGCGACAAGCTGCATCATCTGGGCCGGCACGGCCAGAAAACCGGCCAGGGGTTCTACCGCTATGCCGACGGCAAGGCCGTGCCCGACACCGAGGTCGAACAGCTGATTCGCGGCGAGGCGCAGCGGCTGGGCATCGCCCAGCGGACAATCGGCGCGGAGGAGATCGTGTCGCGCTGCATCACGCCCTTGATCAGCGAAGGCGCGCAGATCCTGGACGAGGGTATCGCCCTGCGCGCGGTCGACATCGACGTGGTGTGGTGCACCGGCTACGGCTTCCCGCGTTTCCGCGGCGGGCCGATGTTCCACGCCGACGGCTTCGGACTGGCGGCCGTGGTCGCCGACATGGCGCGGTTCGCCGACCGGCTCGGCAACACGTTCGGTTACTGGACGCCGGCGCCGCTGCTGGCGCGGCTGGCCCGCGAGGGCCGCACCTTCGCGGAGTTTGCGGCGGGCAAAACGGAACCGGCGCGCCCGTGAACGGGCGCGCCGGCGACCGCAATACCGGTTCAGTTTACTGAACGATCAGAAACAGATTTTCGTCGCCGCGCCGGACTGACAACGCGACCTGCCGGCCACCTTTCTTCAGTGCGTCCTCGAACGCGCTGACGTCGGCGACCGGGCCGCGGTTGACGGCGATGATGATGTCGCCTTCGCGCAACTGGGCCTGCCAGGCCGGGCTGCCGCGCTGAATCTGCTGCACCATCACGCCCTTGGTGCCGTCATCGGCCTCGGCGTTGGAGAACGACGCGCCCTCCAGGGTCGGGCGGTCCTTGATCTCCGCCAGTTCCTCTTTCTGAATCTTGCCCAGCGTCACCTTCACGTCCTGCCTCTTGCCGTCGCGCAACAGGGTCACGGTCACGTCCTTGCCGTATTGAATGAGGCCGACACGGTTACGCAGATCCTGCGCGCCCTTGACCGGCTCGTTGTCCAGGGCGACGACCACGTCCTCGGACTTGATGCCGGCCACGTCGCCGGGCGAGCCTTTCTCGACGCGTTGAACCACCGCACCTTCGGTCGCCTTGATGCCCAACGCTTCGGCCAGTTGCGGGTTCAGGTCGACGATCTGGATACCGATGCGGCCGCGGCGCACCTCGCCGAATTCGATCAGCTGGTCCTTGACCGCCGAGGCGATCGTCGTCGGAACGGCGAAGCCGATGCCGATGTTGCCGCCGCTGGCGGAGAAGATCGCGGTGTTGATGCCGACCACTTCTCCTTTCAGGTTGATCAGCGGGCCGCCCGAGTTACCGGGGTTGATGGCCGCATCGGTTTGGATGAAGTCCTCGTAGCCTTCGATGTTGATGCCCGAGCGGCCGAGCGCGCTGACGATGCCCGACGTCACGGTCTGGCCGAGCCCGAACGGGCTGCCGATCGCAATGACGAAGTCGCCGACCTTCATCGACTTTGAATCGCCGAGCGGCAGCGATGTCAGATTTTCGGCTTTGATCTGCAGCAGGGCAATATCGGTGCCTTCGTCGCTGCCGATCACCTTGGCGGTGAACTCGCGGTCGTCCTTCAGGCGCACGAGCACCTCGTCGGCGCCGTCGATGACGTGATGGTTGGTCATCACGTAGCCGTTCTTCGCGTCGATGATCACGCCCGAACCGCCGCCGCGGCGCTCGCGCGGCCCGCGCTCTGGGTCGCCGAAGAAGCGGCGGAACAACGGGTCCTGAAAGGCCGGGTTGTCGGGCAGCTCGACCGTCGCCTTGACCGCGACATTCACCACCGCGGGGGTCACTTTCTCGATCAGCGGCGCCAGCGTCGGCACGCCGTCGCGAGTGGGCAGTGCGGCCAGCTGAGCGCTGGCGGGCAGCGGCGCGTAAGCACCGGCCGACAGGGCGGCGATCAACGCAGCGGCGGACACATACGAAACCTTACGGGGAACGGTGGGCATAGGGATTTGGCCTTTCTTTGCCGGATGGCGCGCGGGCGAGGGGGCGGCCAGCGCTTGCGGCCGAATCTGAACCCCGGGGGCAGCCTGCGCAATCGGGGTAACAGACATTTAATTTCGCTGAAATCGGCCCAAATTGACGACTTTCGCGCCGTCGACGGCTCAACCCGGCGCGCGCTTCTCGCACGTGGCGAGCGCGCCCGACGGCGTGTCGGCGTCGGGATCGTACAGCACCTGGAACTTCCACGCCCGATCGCGCGGAAACCAGTTGAGCAGGGTGTTGTGTTCATTCGACACGGTGCAAAACATTGCATCGCTGCCGGGGATCGCGATCTCCTGACCGCGGAACCAGATGCCGTAGGCCGTGAACATGAACCGTTGGATGGGCGCATCGGCAGGATCGAGCGCGTCGATCGAGACCATCTTCTCCTGGTCGATGACCAGCGGCGGCAATCCCAGCTTCTCTTCGGACAGGCCCGCGACCGCCTGCTTCCAGGCGTCGCGCGGCAGGGCGGCGTCGTGCACCGCGCCGTAGCTCTTGTTGCGCTGGCCGGGGTTCTTGAGCGCGTCGATCGCCAGCATGGCGGTGTCGCCGACGTTGATGCGCGCGGTCTTGTAGTCGGCGCGCGAAGTCAGCTTGATGCCCTTGGTCGTTTGTTCGCCATCCTCCAGCCCGCCCGGACCGACGATGGTGTAGGCAACGCCACTGGCCTTCACCGCGTCCTCGCCGCGGGTCTTCCAGTAGCCCAGGTAACCGAGTGCGGCGTTGCTGGCATGGTCGTAGGCCGGCCCGGCGTTGCCAACCGAGATCACGACGAAATGCTTCACGCCGGCGGCCTTGGCGGCGTCGGCCAGGTTCTTGGTGCCGACGTAATCGACGAACTGCGGGCTGTTGGCGCCGACCCAGCCGCGCGAGCCGATTGCCGAGATCACGTAGTCGACACCGCCGGCGAAGGCGGCGGCCACTTGGCGTTTCTTGCGCACGTCGGCTTCGACCAGCTCGTATCCCTCGCCCAGTTCTTCCTTGGCCCGGGCCGCGTCGCGCACCAGTCCGCGCACGTCGTAACCCTGTTTCTTCAGCTCGACCATCAGGGCCGCGCCGGTGCGGCCGGTGGCCCCGGCCACCAACACACGTTCGGCTGCGGCGGCGGGTGCAGCGACCAACCCGGCAGCCAAGACCATACCCGCAACAATCTTCCAAGACGCCCGCATGCCGCTTCCTCCTCGAATGGTTCCCAAGACCCTATCCAAACCGTGGAGCCCGGCCAAGAACGCCGTTCGACAGAGTCGCTCCGGCTGCCTAGGATGATGCGAATCCAACCTGGGAGGGTTTCATGAAATCGGTTCTGATCGGATGTGCATCCGCTGTGGCCATGACGGCGTCGGCGTCGGCCCACGTCATCATGGAGAAGTGGGAGGCGAACGCGGGCTATCAGACGTTCCTGACCTTGGTGGTGCCGCACGGTTGCGGCGCCTCGCCCACCACCGAAGTGCGCGTCAAAGTGCCCGAGGGCATCGATATCATCGTGCCCGAGCCCAAGGCGGGCTGGGAGCTGACCATGACCAAGCGCAAGCTTGATCCGCCGATCCGCGGCGAGGGCGGGCGCATGGTGACCGAGGTGGTCGACGAAATCACCTGGAAGGGCGGCTCGCTGCCGACCGAGCACCTCGGCAAGTTCAACATGCTGGCCCGTATGCCAGATACGCCCGGCAAGGTGATGTTCTTCAAGACCATCCAGAAATGCCCCGACGGCGAAACGCGCTGGGTCGACACCGTGGCGGACGGCGAGCCGGTGTGGACAACCTGGGCCAACCCGGCGCCGGCGCCGTTCGTCGAGTTAAAGGCCGCGCCGGCCCCGCAGCTGGGCGCGTCGATGCAGCAGATCGCCGAGGAACGGAAAAAGAAGGGCGGCGGAGCCGGACCGCAGTAGCCCGCGCCCAGACGCCTCGCGCCGGTCAGGAAAGGATCAGCCAGATGATTCGTTCAACGATGTTCGCACTGCTGATCGGCGCGGTCACGGCGTGGTTGCCGTCAGAAATCCAGGCGGCAGGCGGTCCGGTACTGGTGTTCGGGGGCAACCGCGGCACCGGGCTCGAAGCCGTCAAAGCGATCAAGGCCGATGGTGGCGAGGCGGTGGTGTTCGTGCGTCCAACCTCGGATGCGGCAGAACTCAAAGCGCTCGGCGTTGCCACCGTCGCCGGCGACGCGCTCAACCCCGCCGACGTGAAGCGCGCGTTCGAAGTCCGCGAGTTCGCCGCCGTGGTCAGTTCGCTCGGCGGTCGGCGCGGCGAACCGCGGCCCGACTACGAAGGCACCAAGAATATCGCCGACGCCGCCAAGGCCGCCGGTGTGACGCGCATCGTCATCGTCACCGCGATCGGCACGGGCGATTCGCGGCCTGCGGTGTCGGCGGAAACCATGAAGGTGCTGGGCCCGGTCTACGCCGAAAAGGTCAAGGGCGAGGACTACGTCAAGGCGTCGGGTCTGACCTACACCATCATTCGCCCCGGCGGGTTGACCAATGAACCTGCCACCGGCAATGGTCTGCTGACCGAGGACAAGACTGTCGGCGGCGACATCACCCGCGCCGACCTGGGCCGGCTGGTCGCCGACGTCATCGACGACCCGGCCACCTTCAACAAGGTGTTCTCAGCGGTCGACAGGAACAAGCTCACGGCGGGGCAGATGGTTCCGCGTCAAGGCATGGCGCCGCGCACACCCTAGGCAGGTGGCAGCGCCGAGGCGCAGAATTTGCAGCGCTTGGCGGCGATCGGCACCATCGACAGGCACTCGGGGCAGGCGCGCTCGGTCGGCGCGGCGACCGGTGCGGGTTTGTCGGTTAGCGCCTTCAGCCGGTTCATTTGCTTGACGACGATGAAGATGGCGAAGGCGACGATGACGAAGTCGATGATCGAGTTAATGAAGCTGCCATAGGCGATCACCGGCGCACCGGCGTCGCGGGCGGCGGAAAGGCTCGCGAAATCGCCGGGACCCAGGACGACGAACAGGTTCGAAAAATCGACCTTGCCCAACAGCATGCCGATCGGCGGCATCATGACGTCGGCCACCAGCGACGACGTGATTTTCCCGAATGCGGCGCCGATGATGACGCCGACCGCCAAGTCGACGACATTGCCGCGCATGGCGAAATCGCGGAATTCCTTGAGCATGGTGATCGTTCCTTCCCCTATGGCGCGGCGTTCCAAAGTCCCGCGCGCGGCGGATTATCGCCTTGCCGTGGCGGCCGCGTCCAGGCGACGATGGTCGCTCTGACCGCCACGGGAGTGTGTCGACATGGCTCTGCAACTGGGTCGCCGGCGGGCGCTTGGAGCGATCGCACTGGCGCTGGCGACATGGCCCGCCGCGGCCGCCGGGAAACGGATCATCGTGTTCGGGGCCAGCCGCGAGACCGGGCTGGAGGTGACAAAGATTCTGGCCGCGCGCGGTGACGTGGTCACCGCATTCGTGCGGCCGGGCTCCGACCGCGGCGGGCTCGCGCCGCTCGGCGTTGCCTACGCCGTCGGCGACGCGCTCGAGCCCGCGAGCCTGCAAGCCGCCTTCGCGGCACAGCGCTATGACGCGGTCATCTGCACCATCGGCGGCTCGCGCGGCGACCGCCGGCCCGACTACGAAGGCGTGCGCAACATCGTTGATGCGGCCAAGGCCGCGGGCGTCAAGCGCTTCGTCCTGGTCACGGTCATCGGCGCCGGCGACAGCTGGAACGCGGTGTCCGATCGCGTCAAGCAGGTGTTGGGTCCGGTGATCGAACTGAAGACCAAGGCCGAAGCGCACCTGACCGCGTCGGGCCTCGATTACACGATCGTCCGCCCCGGCGGACTCAATGATTTGCCGGCGGCGGGCAAGGGCCGCCTGTACGACGATCACATGACCATGGGCGAGATCGGCCGCGCCGATCTGGCGCAGCTGGTGGTGCAGGCGCTCGACGACGACGCCACCATCGGGCGCATTTATCACGCCATCGACGAGGAGATGCTGGGCAAGCCGCCGATGTGAACGGTTTAACGCCCGGGCATGGCCGCGATCATCTCGCGCCAGGCCCCCGGCTTCAACGTTTCGTCGTTGCGCAGCGCGAACACCCGACCCTCGGCGGCGGGGTTGGTCAGGCACTCGACCAGCACCAGGCCCATGTCGCCCGAGGTGATGTGCGAGATTTCGTAATCCTTGCGGTCCAAGAGGCGCACGCCGAGCCGCCCGCCCGATTCGTAATTCAGCCGGCCCGGCGCGATCACCGTATGCGACAGGCCCGAGGCGCGCAAATACGCCTCAACCTTGGTCTTGAAATAGCGGACGTAGCCCGAGGCGGGATTCAGGCTCTGGTCGACGTGCGGGCCCGAGGTGGCCGACGAGATCAGGATGAACCGCTTGATCCGGGCTTCGACGCTCGCGTCGATCAGGTTGCGGTTGCCGGCCCAGTCGATGAACTCCGGCGCTTGCGGCCCGCGCCGCTGATCGGCGGCGACGGTGGACACGACGAACGCGGCCCCAGCCACGGCGCGGCGCACGGACTCGAAGTCGCGCACGTCGGCCTTGACCCAATCGTAGTCGGCGGAAATTTCCGTCCGCGCGCGGTCCGGATTGCGGCTGACGCCACGGACCGCGTAGCCGGCCTGCTTCACCGCGGCGGCGAGGTCGCGCCCGATCATGCCGGAGGCGCCGAAGATCACGACCACTTGGTCGGACCGAGCGGACTGGGCAAGAGCGCCGCCCGCCACGGCCCAGGCCATCGGCAACACCAGCGCGATGCGTCGTTTCATGGGGCGCCCCCGCCGGAATGCGACGTCATGGCCACGCCGGAGAGGTTGCGGCGAATTCGCCGCGCCAACCGTCGCGCGGACGATTCGCGTCATTCATCACCGCGAACGCCTTATTGCGCGCGGCCGGATCGCGCAGCGCCGCGGCCACGACCTGGGCGATGTCGGGAATGGCGATCACCACCGTCTCGTCGGTGGACTGGGTGGTGGCGGCGTAGTCGGCGCGCGAGAATAGGCGAATGCCCATCGGCGCCTTGCCCTGTTCGATCAGCCCCGCCGCCCCGAGGATGGTATAGGGCACGCCGCTCGCCTTCAGGTGTTCTTCGCCCTTGGTCTTGAAGTGGCGGGTGTAACCCATGTTCCGGTGGGTGGTGTGGTCGATGTGCGGCCCGGTGCGGCCCGAGGCGATCAGCACGAACTGACGCACACCGTTTTCCTTGGCGGCGTCCACCAGATTGCGCGTGCCCGCGAAGTCGACGAATTCCGGGCTGTTGGGACCGCGCCCCTGTCGGGCGCCGATCGCCGAGACCACGACGTCCGCGCCCGCCATGCCGGCGCGCAACGAGTCGATATCGCGTACGTCGCCCGTCACCCAGCGCACGCCGGACCCAAGATCTGGCGGGGCGCGCGACGCATCGCGCGTCAGCGCGATCACATCGAAGCCTTGCGCGACCAGTTCGCGCACGATGCCCTGGCCGGTGCGGCCGGTGGCGCCGGCCACGAACACGGTGTCGGCCGCGGCCGGCGCGGCGGCCAGCAGCGCAAGCACCGCGGCAAATCGGAACGGTCGTGTCATGGGGCCAGTTTGGCGCGTGTCTCGTGCCGGTCAAGCACGACAAAAAGAAAACGGCGCCGGGGCGGAGGCCGCGGCGCCGGATCCCGAAGCGACGACGTCCGCTCAGTCTTTCGGCAGGGCGGCCACGTCCTTTTTCCAGCCGTCGACCGGGGCGGCGTCGTCCTTGACGACGGCGAAGGTCTTGCCGTGGAACGCCGGGTTTTTGATGGCCTCGACCAGGGTCAGGCCGGCGTCGGCGCGGCAGACTTGGCCGCCGCCGGTGCCTTTCATGGTGCTGACCTTCAGGCCGGTTTTGCCGGGCTCGCAATCGGCCAGGCCGCCCGGTCGGACGATGGTGTACGGCAGACCACTTTTCCGCAGGTGCTCCTCGCCCTTGCCCTTCCACTTCAGGATCATGTTGAACATCTTGTTGAGCTGCTCGTTGGGGTCCTCGCTGCCGGCGCCCATTGAGGTCATCAGCCCGAAATGCTTAACGCCCGCAGCCTTGGCGGCATCGACCAGATCGGCCACGCCCTGGTAGTCGATCTTTTCTGGCACGTCCGCGCCGAATGGCACCGCGCCGATGGTCGAGATGACGTAGTCGACGCCCTTGACCGCCGCGGGCAGCGTTTCCTTTTTGGTGACATCGGCGGTCACCAGCTCGACGCCCGCGCCGAGGTCGGTGGCTTTGGCCGGATTGCGCACCATGGCGCGCACGGCGTAGCCCTGGTCCAACAGCGAGGTGATGATGGCCCGGCCGCTCTTGCCGGTGGCGCCGGCCACCAGCACGGTATCCTTGGCCATGGCGGTGCCCGTCAGCGCAGCGATGACGACGGCGGCGAGCGCCGATTTCGCGATGATGTTCATGAGAACTTTCCTGTTTCAATGTTGAAGCGCGACGTGGCGAACTTTCAATCCTTCGGCAGCGCGGCCATTGCGGCCTTCCAGCCACCGACGGTACCGGCCGGGTCGGCCACCAGCGAGAAGGTCTTGCCGAGGGCGTCCTGGTTGCCGAGCGCGGCCACCATCACGTGCGCCACGTCGCTGCGGCATACGAAACCTTCGCCGACGCCGTCATACGGCGCGACCTTCAAGCCGACCTTGCCGGCCTCGCACGGCGGCTGGTTGGGGAACGGCTGCAGCCCGCCGGGCCGGACGATGGTGTACGGCAGGCCGCTCTTGCGCAGATGTTCCTCGCCCTTGCCTTTCCACATCAGGACCATGCCGAAGTTCTTGTTCAGGAACTCGTTGGTGTCCTCGCTGCCCGACTTCATCGAGGTCATCAGGACAAACTGCTTGACGCCGGCGGCCTTGGCCGCGTCGATCAGATCGGCGGTGCCCTTGTAGTCGACCAGTTCGGCCACCTGGCCGCGTCCGGCGCCGATGGTGGAAATGACGTAATCCACGCCCTTGACGGCGGCCGGCAGGGTTTCGGGCTTGGTTACGTCGCCGACCACGATCTCCACGCCCGCGCCCAGATCGGTGGCCCTGGCCGCATCGCGCACCAGCGCGCGCACCTTGTAGCCCTCGGACAACAGCAGCGATATGGTGGGCCGGCCGCTCTTGCCGGTCGCGCCGGTGACCAGCACCAGCTCGCCTGCGGCCTGGGCCGCCGCCGCCGACATGAGAACGGCAGCCGCCGCCGCCAAGAGTTTGAAGAGCCGCATGTGAAACCTCCCCGGAGTCATGTTGCGCGCTTGTTGCTTCAGGGCGCCGAGCCTAGGTGAACACAATGGTGCGCCGCAATCGGGCGTCGGCCGGAAATCTGCACCCGAGGCCGCAGGGAGGTCGCGCCTTCCCGACCCGGATTCGACCTCGACGAGACCGGTTTCGATTGACCCACGTCAGGGCGGTTCGGCAAATTCCCCGCCCAAAGTGGT
>JANRJB010000180.1:0-1904 GCA_033764265.1 Rhodospirillaceae bacterium
CCTGCTCGGCCTGCTCGCGCGCGATGCGCTCACGCTCGGCGTTCCGGCGCGATTCGGCCTCGCGGGCCGCGGCCTCGCGCGTTGCACGCTCCTGTTCGTCGCGCTGGCGCGCCGCGCGCTCGGCCGCTGCGTCGGCCTGACGCTGGCGCTCGGCGGCTTCGCGTTCAGCCTGTTCGCGCGCCGCCGCTTCCTGGGCAATTCGCGCCTGATCCTCGGCCTCCCGCTGCACGCGTGCGGCCTGTTCGCGCGCGGCCTGCTCGCTGCTCTCGCGCTCGCGCCGCTCGCCATCGGCCTTGTCCGCCGCCGCGTCCGCTGCCGCGCGGGCCTCGCGCTCCGCCGCCGCCAGGGCCTCGCCCATCTCGGCGGGGCCGGCCCCGCGCGCGGTGATCACGCGGGCGAACTTCAACGCGCTCAAGGGCGCGGCGACGGGCGGCGCGGCCACGCCGGCGATCAGGTTGCGTGTCTTGGTTTCCAGTCCGGACTGTTTCACCAGCACGGCGAAGGTCCGCGCGTCGTCGGGCGTGAACAGCGCGACCGCGTCGTAGGCACCCGACGCCAGGCCTTCGGCCAGCGCGGCGGGAAGCTCGCGCGCGCGCTTGATCGCGTACAGCCCGACCTGGCGCACCGAGAACCCCATGTTGGCCAACATCGCCGACAGGTTGACCGGCGCAGTGTTCGATGCCGCGTAGATCAGCGCGCCGCCGGTGGGTTTCAGGTCGCGCTGCACGGCGCGTGCGATGGCCGCCGCGTCGCCGTCGGCGTTGATCACGGTCTTGAAGCCGGCCGCGTGCGCCGCCGCGGCCGTGGCCGGACCGTCACAATAGATCGGAAAGGTGCGCACGCCGACGCGGTCGGCCAGGGCGCGCACGCCGTCCGGGTCGGTGGCGATGAATCCCTGGGCGGCGGCCAGGTTCAGGCTGGCGTCGGCGACCGGTTCGGACTCGGTCAGGGGGTGGGCTGTCACCGTGTGGCCGGCCGCGGTCAGCGCCGCGTGGGCCGCCGCTGTGTCCGCCGCCGGTCGCGTGATCAGCACCCGCATGCAGAACCCTCGCGGCCTCGTGCTGTTGGCATTCCCTGCCCGGCTGTTGTAAGGGCTTGGGCAGGCCAGGAAAAGGGCGTTTCCCGGCGCATTCCCGGTTCCCCCGACCGTCCGGCCAGTCCATGCGCGTGCTCGGCATCGAAACCAGTTGCGACGAGACCGCGGCGGCGGTGGTCGCCCGCGATCCCGACGGCGCACCGCGCGTGCTGGCGCACGCGGTGGCCTCGCAGATCGCCGACCATCGCCCGTTCGGCGGCATCGTGCCCGAGGTGGCCGCGCGCGCCCATCTCGCCCATCTCGATGGGCTGATTCGCCGCGCCATGGCCGAAGCCGGGCTTGGATTCGCCGATCTCGACGGCGTCGCCGCCACCGCCGGCCCGGGGCTGATCGGCGGCGTGCTGGTCGGCGTGATGACCGGGAAGGCGATCGCGGCGGTGCACAAGCTGCCGTTCGCCGCGGTCAACCACCTCGAAGGCCACGCGCTCACCGCGCGCCTCACCGACCGCGTCGCGTTTCCGTTCCTGCTGCTCCTGGTCTCGGGCGGGCACTGCCAGTTGCTGGTGGTGGAGGGCGTCGGGCGCTACCGCCGCCTCGGAACCACGGTCGATGACGCCGCCGGCGAGGCCTTCGACAAGGTCGCCAAGATGCTGGGCCTCGGCTACCCCGGCGGCCCCGCCATCGAACGCGCCGCGGCCACGGGCGACGCCACCCGCTTCGCCTTGCCGCGGCCGATGAAGGGCAAGCCCGGCTGCGACTTTTCGTTCTCGGGCCTCAAGACCGCGGTGCGCGCCGCCGCCGCCACCTTGCCGCCGGGTCCGTTTGCCGCCGCTGATGTGGCCGACCTGGCCGCGGCGTTCCAAGTCGC
>JANRJB010000181.1:0-9248 GCA_033764265.1 Rhodospirillaceae bacterium
TGGGCCTGGTCGGCAAGAACCTCGCCCTACGCGGCATCACCGTCGGCAGCCGCAAGATGCTCGAGGACCTGCTGGCGGCGATGGTGCGCAGCGACCAGAAACCGGTGATCGACACGGTGATCGATTACAAGGACGCCGCGGCCGCCTACGCCCACATGAAATCGCAGCGCCACATCGGCAAGATCGTCATCCGCCACTAACTTATTGAAGGCGCATCGCGTTATCCGAAAACCGGAAGTCCACTTTTCGGCGCGACGCGCCCGGCGGGGACGACACGAGAGCGGGACAGGCGGGCACCAGCCAGTGCTCGCCGTTCATCAGCGCGCGGAATTCGTCGTCGGGCACGCCCAGCTTGACGCGCGCGGCCGCCAGATCGCGCAGCGGTTCGTCGTGGCCGTCGTCGGCCATCGGGAACGTCGAATGCTGGGTGGCGAGCGAGAAGCACGCGCGCGCGTCGCGGTGGGCCATCACCGCTTCCTCCGGCGTCTGGTGGGCATAGGCCATGAACCAGCGCGGCTGGTAGGCGCCGATCGGCAGCAGGGCGAGCCGGAACGGGCCGTACTTGTCGGCGGCGGCGCGGAACAGCGACCCGTCGCCGTAGCCGGTGTCGCCGACGAAATAGATCGGCCCGCCCGGCGCCGCGACCACGAACGCGCCCCACAGCGCGCGGTCGGTGTCCCAGCGCGTGCGCGCCGACCAGTGCTGCATCGGTTCCAGCGCCACCGTCACATCGGGCGCGATGTCGAGCGACTGGCCCCAGGCCAGCGTCTCGACCCGGATGGCGTCGTCGTGCGCGCGGATGATGGCGTCGTTGCCGAGCGGGGCGATGATGCGCGGCGCGTCGCGATGCCAGAGCCGGGCCAGCGGGCGCACGCTGAGAGGGGCGTAGGGATTGTGGCTGACCAGCACCACGTCGATCCTGGGCAGCTTGTCGAAGTCCACGCCGGGTGCGCGCACCCGCTTGGGCCCGGCGAACGACACCGGGCTCGCGCGCTGGTCGTAGATCGGGTCGGTCAGGATGTTGAGCCCGGCGGTCTGGATCAGCACCGTGGCGTGATTGATGTACGACACGCGCAGATCGTCGCCGGTCACGCGCGGCGGCGGTGAGTCCATGGCGGCGTTCTCGACCCAGTCGGGCCACGGACCGGGTTCGCGGTTCAGCTGCCAGCGCCAGAAATCCCAGCCGGAGTTGGCGCGCGGCGGGCCGGAATTGAAGAACGTCTCGCCGTTGAAATGGTCGCTGACCGGACCGGTGTAATAGGTCGACACACAACCACCCATGCCGACGAACACGCCCGCCGCCGCCAGCACCGACAGAACCGAGATCAGCTTGAGCTTCATCGCCGCCGCCTCTTTTTCACGCGCGGATGCGGATATAGGGCGTCGGACGGCCAAAGCCCAGAGCGCCCGGTCCACCTTGACACCTGTCGGTGGCCGTGCGGCCATGTCAGCCAACGGGCGGCGACGGCCCGGCGCGGCATCAGGGGAGGCGCAGCGATGGTCAAGGTGTGGGAACTGGGCGAGCAGAAGGGCGTGACCAGCTTGCGCCTGGCCGAGCGGGCCGAGCCCAAGCCCGGCCCCGGCCAGGTGGTGGTGGCGGTCAAGGCAACCTCGCTGAACCGCCGCGACATCGGCATCGCGGGCAGCACCTATGGCGGCACCAAGCCGCCCACCCGCATTCCGCTGTCCGACGGCGCCGGCGACGTGGTGGCGCTGGGCGACGGCGTGACCAACGTCAAGGTCGGCGACCGGGTCACCGCCACCCACTTCACGCCGTGGCTCGACGGCGCGTTCGATCCGGCCTACTTCGCCGCCGACCTGGGCGTCACCATCGACGGCTGGCTGGGCGAGAAGGTCGTCATCCCGGCCGCGTGCCTGGTGCCGATCCCGCCGGCGCTGACCTACGCCGATGCCGCCGCGCTGCCGGTGGCGGCGGTGACCGCCTACGCGGTGATCGAGACCTTCGGCGACGTGAAGTCGGGCGACACGGTGCTCACGCTCGGCACCGGCGGGGTGTCGATCTTCGCGCTGCAGATCGCCAAGATGAACGGCGCGCGCGCGGCCATCACCTCGTCCAGCGACGAGAAGCTCGCCCGCTGCAAGGAACTGGGCGCGGACATCGTCGTCAACTACCGCACGCGGCCCGACTGGGACAAGGCGATCCGCGAGCAGAACGGCGGGCGCGGCGTCGACATCGTGGTGGAAACCGGCGGCTTCGCCACCGTCGGGCAATCCTTGGCGGCCTGCGCGCCCAATGCCCGCGTCGGCATGATCGGCGCGCTGGGCGGCCGGCCCGAGACGCCGCCCGCGCTGTTCCCGCTGGTCGGCCAGAACATCACCATGAAGGGCATCACCTCGGGCAGCCGGCGCATGTTCAACGACCTGTTGAAGGCGATGGTGGCCACCGGCTCAAAGCCGGTGATCGACAAAACCTTCGCCTTCGCCGACGCACCCAAGGCCTACCAGTACATGGTGGACAGCGAATTCATCGGCAAGATCGTGATCGAGAACGGGTAAATCAGCTTCCTCGGCCGCGCATGACAGCCGAGATCACCCGCGGATTCCGCCGGCCGTGAATGACCGCAATTACTTGCAAAGGTCGCAGCTCGGGTGCGTACGCGACGAGATATTCCCGAACGGCGACAAACCTCAGCGGTCGTGCTGTCAGATCAGGGCGTCGATGGCCGATGGCAGGGGTCGCCGCCAGCCCTGCAAATGCAGCGAAAAACTCCTCGATGACACGATCAGCCGCATCCGGATTGCGATCGGCGATGTAGTCCCAGATGCCTTCTAGATCTGAAACTGCCTCAGGGTGTAGCGCGAACCCGGTCATGCCATCGGCGTGCGTCGCGCTCGACGTCTCGCTTGCAGACTGGCCAATGCCGCATCGCCGTCGATCGCGCTAACCCGGCCCGAGGCGGCATCGTCGAAACGGCGATCAAGGCGTTCCCGCAGCTCAGCGATCTCGTCAAGATATCCCGCCAGCGCCTCTTCGGCCACGGCGTCGGGGGCACGCCCGGTCGCGGCCGCCAAGTCCGCCAACCGCCGCGCCAAATCGTCGCTGACCCGGATATTCATGTCGGAGTTTATGAAGACGAAAAAGCCGAAGTCAACTCGACTGGGCGACTCGGCTGCGGCGGTGGACAAACCCACGAGATGGCGTCTAAGAGTCTCGAGAACATTGGCTTGGCGCCCGCCGCGCCCCAACGCGCGCCGCCGCAATTTCCATGTCTAGGGAGCGACTCATGAAAGTCTGGGAAATCGGCTCGCAGGAGGGCATCGGCTCGCTGCGGCAGGGCACGCGGCCCGCGCCCGAGACCGCGCGCGGCCATGCGGTCGTGAAGGTGCACGCCAGCGCGCTCAACCATCGCGACCTGATGATCATGGCCAAGCGTTACGGCGCGACGGCGCGCCCGGAGACGCGGGTGCCGTTGTCGGACGGCGCGGGCGAGGTGATCGCGCTGGGCGAAGGCGTCAACAGCGTGAAAGTGGGCGACCGCGTGGTCGCCAACATGTTCGCCGACTGGGTCGACGGGCCGTGGGTGCCGGGGTTGTTCGCGGCCGACTACGGCAACACCCGCGACGGCTGGGCGGCGGAACGCGTGCTGGCGCCGGCGCACTCGCTGGTGAAAATCCCCGATCACCTGAGCTGGGAAGAGGCCGCCACCTGCGCCTCGGCCGGGGTGACGGCCTGGAACAACCTCTATACGCTGGGCCGCATGAAGGCCGGCGACACGGTGCTGGTGCTGGGCACCGGCGGCGTGTCGATCTGGGGCCTGCAGCTGGCCAAGGCCGGCGGCGCGCGGGTGATCGTGACGTCGTCCAGCGACGACAAGCTCGCCCGCGCGAAAGCCCTGGGCGCGGACATCGGCATCAACTACCGCACCACGCCGGACTGGGACAAAGCCGTGCTCGAAGCCACCGGCGGCGCCGGCGCGGACATCGTGGTGGAAACCGTCGGCACCGGCACGCTGACGCGCTCGTTGAATGCCGCCGCCTACAACGGCCGCATCGGCCTGATCGGCGGGCTCGAGCAGGGCCAGCCGCAGATTTTCGCGCTGGTGGGCAAGAACCTGCACCTGTTCGGCATCACCGTCGGCAACCGGCGCATGCTGGCGGACATGATGGCCAGCATCGCGGCGGTGAAACTGAAGCCGGTGGTGGACAAGGTGTTCGCCTTCGACGATCTGCCGAAGGCCTATCAATACCTCGACGGCGCCGAACACATCGGCAAGGTCGTCGTCAGGCACAGTTAAAAGGATCGACCATGGTCGCGAAGAAAAAGAAACGGCAGTCGACGCGGACATCGAAACCGGTCGTGCTGGTCGCCACCCGCAAGGGCGCGTGGATTCTGCGCGGCGATGCGAACCGCAGGACCTGGACGCTGGACGGCCCGCACTTCCTGGGACAGATCGTCAATCATCTAGTTCTGGACCCGCGCGACCGGCGCACGCTGCTGGCGGCCACATCGACCGGGCACCTGGGCCCGACCATTCATCATTCGACCGACCTGGGCCGCACCTGGACCGAGGTTCCTCAGCCGCCCGCCTTCGCCAAGGCCGCCGATCCCGCCCAGGGCCGTTCGGTCAACCACACCTTCTGGCTGACGCCCGCGCACGCCAACGAGCCCAACGTCTGGTACGCCGGCACCTCGCCGCAGGGGCTGTTCCGTTCCGACGACGGCGGCCTGACCTGGACGCCGTTCTCGACGCTCAACGACGACCCGCAGTTCCGCAAGTGGATGGGCACCGTGCAGGACGGCACGCCCGACGGGCCCAAGCTGCACTCGGTCACCATCGACCCGCGCGATCCCAAACACATGTACATCGCCATGTCGGGCGGCGGCGTACACGAAACGCTGGACGGCGGCCAAACGTGGTCGCTCTTGATCGACGGGCTGGCGGTGGTCGAGGGCTTCAATTTCGACAAGAACGACCCCACGTTCCACGATCCGCACTGCATGCGCATGTGCCCGACCAACCCGGACCGGCTGTACCAGCAGAACCACTGCGGCATCTACCGCCTCGACCGGCCGTCACGCACCTGGGAGCGCATCGGCCGCGCCATGCCCAAGACCGTCGGCGACATCGGCCTGCCGCTCGCGCTGCATCCGCGCGACGACCGCATCGCCTACGTGTTCCCGATGGACGGGTCGGGCGTTTGGCCGCGCACCGCCCTGGCCGGGAAACCCGCCGCCTACGTCACGCGCAACGCCGGGAAAAGCTGGCAGCGGCTCGATGCCGGCCTGCCCGGCAAGCAGGCGTGGTGGACGATCAAGCGCCAGGCCTTCGCGTCCGATCGGTTTGACCCGGTCGGCCTGTACGTCGGCAACACCGGCGGCGAACTGTGGATGATGCGCGACGACGGATCACGGCGCTGGACGTGCCTGGCCCGCCATCTGCCCGAAATCTACGCCGTGGAAGCCGCCGACGCGGCGTGAAGGCGGGCCGATGCGCGTGAAAGTCCTGATCGCGAGCCCGCTGCACTCGTACACCAAGGCCAGCGAGGTCGAGGCCCAGGTCGAGGATGAGCGCGCGACCGTGGCCGAGGTGCTGGCCGACCTGGACCGCCGCTATCCCGGCATCCGCTTCCGCATGGTCGACGAGCAGGGCCGCATGCGCCGGCACATGCGGCTGTTCGTCGACGGCGAACAGGTGTTCGACTTGAGTCGGCCGCTGGCGCCCGGCGAGAGCATCCAGACGGTGCAGGCCCTCAGCGGCGGTTAGGCCGGGCGTCGCCGTCAGCCGCCACCCTTGCCGAGCCGGCGGCCACGCGCGCGGCCAAGGTCTCGACCCACAGCCGGATGAACGGACTGGCGGCGGCCATCTTGACGTCGAGCAGCACGCGCGGCAGCACCAGCAGCTCGCAATCGGTCTGCGCCACGGCGTCGGCGGAGCGCGGTCCATGCATCAGCAGCGCCATTTCGCCGAAGAACTGGCCGGGCCCCAGCAGGGTCAGGTCGACCCGCCGGCCGCGCGTGTTGATGGTGCTGATGTTGACCTGTCCGCGCAGGACGGCGAACGCCTCTTCGGCGGCGTCGCCCTGCGCGAAGATGCGCGCGCCCGCGGTGTAGCTGCGCCGGCCCAGGATGGTGCCCAGCATCTCCACCAGGCCGGCGCCGGCGCGATCGATTTCCGTGCTCCGGTTCGCCTCGCTCATCGGCCGGCCCGCTGCGAGACATCGGCCAGGCGGCCCGACATGTAGTTGATCCAGAAGCGCAGGAACGGATCGGCCTTGGCCATCTCGCGCGCCAGCGCCTCGCGGTTGATGGCCACGCACACCGAGGTGACCTCGGCCACGGCCATGGCGGTGCGCGGCGCGTTCATGATCAAGGCCATCTCGCCGAAGATCTGTCCGGGCGCGACGACGGCGAACTGCACCAGTTCGCCGGCCGCGTTCGGCGCCAGGATCGCCACCTGCCCCGACACCAGCAGGTAGGCGTCGTCGGCCGGCTCGCCGTGCAGGAAAATCACCGCCTTCTCGTCGAAGCGCGCCACCGGCAGGCCGGCCAGATCGGGAATCGGTGCGGTGGAGGCGGCCATCGCCGTCAGCTCGCCTTCTGGGTGCCGGCGACGATGCGCTTGGCCAGCGTCTCGACCCAGCGCCGGATCAGGGGGTCGAGATCGCGCATTTTCTCCTCGAGCTGGGCGCGCGACACGATCGCCAGCTCGCAGGCGGTGCGCGCCGTGGCCGTGGCGCTGCGCGGCGCGCCGACCATCAGCGCCATCTCGCCGAACACCTGGCCCTGGTGCAGCGTGGTGAGGTGAATGTTCTGGCCGCGGTCGTTGGTGGCGTGCAGGTCGACGTCGCCCTTCAGGATGACGAAGGCATGGTCGGCCGACGCGCCTTGGCGGAAGATCACCGCCGCGGCCGGATAGACGCGCCGTTCCAGCACCTTCTTGGCGCCCTCGATGTTGAGGCGCTGCGGGGCGCGCTGCGGGGATGGCCGTTCCGACATGGCGATCCCGGCCCGGCTCAGGTGTGCGCGCGCTTGGTCAGCGCCTGCAGCCGTTCCGACATGTATTCGATCCAGAAGCGGATGAACGGGTCGGTCTTGGCCAGGCGCTTTTCCAGGATCGAGCGGTCGATGACGACACAGGTGCAATCCTGCGCGGCGATCGCCGTGGTGGTGCGCGGCGTGCGGTTGACGATGGCCATTTCGCCGAAAATCTCGCCGGTCTTGATCATCGCCGCCGTCACGCGCTCGCCCTTGTCGTTGACGGTCACGATCGCCACCGCGCCCTTGGCGACCAGATAGGCGCAATCGCCCGGCTCGCCGCTCGCGAACACGGTTGTGCCCGAAGGGTAGGTCTTGATCTCGAGCCCACGCGTGTCGATGTCGACGGCGTCCGTCATGAACCCGAGTCTAGCGGCGGACGCGGGGCGTCCACAAGCGGGCGCGGCGGACTTGACCGGTCACAACCTACGCTCCGCCCGCCGCTTCATCAGCCGCAGCATGTCGCGGCGGATCAGGCCCGACCACGGCCGGATGATCATCCAGTACACCGTGAACCAGCGCCGGGTGGCCGCGTCGCAGCACAACACCCGCGTTTCGGTGTCGATCCGGCATGTCCCCTCGCCCAACGCGGTCACGGTGAAGCCCCAGGCCAGTTTGAAACCCGGCCCCGGGTGCGCGGCGAATTCCTCCGGCGTCCAGCTGCGCCTGCCCGCGCCGGCCACCAGCCCGCGCACCAGGTCGCGCGGTGGAATGCGGCTGAGCGGAATGAAGTCGCGCGTGCTCATGGATTTGGGCGGCACCGGCCCCAGGAACAGCCGCGCCGGGATGCGCCAGATGGCCTGCAACACACGGGCGATCGTGCTGTCCGACAGATCGATGGCCTCGACGGCGGCGAATGCGGCGGCGGTATCGGCGCGCACCGTGATCTGGTGACGTTCGGTGAACTGAAAGACCGGGAGCAGCCGGTCCAGTTCGGCCGACGCGCCGCTGGCCCCTTGAGGCGATAAGGTCATGTGGCGGTGGTTTTCGATCGGGTCCACAGGCTATGCTAGCGGTTCGTGCCAGCCGGGGAAATCACATGAAGCGGATCGCGCCTTACGTCACCATCGACGGCGACAGCCACGTCAACATGCCGCCCGACCTGTTTCAGAAGTACATGGACCCCGAATTCCTCAAGCGGCCGGGCGGCCCGCGGGTGGAGATCGAGAACGGCATCATGTACTTCAGCATGGGCCGGCTGGCCGCGCCGTCGCGCGCGACCAAGACCGTGACGCCAAGCTTCCTGGCCGAGGGGCCGCGCGGCGGCGTCGATCCCGACTACCGCGTCAAGAACTTCATGGACCCGGAGGGCATCGACCGCGGCGTCATCATGCCGCCGGGGCGCATTTGGCCGGCGTACCTGGGCGATCCCGAGATGGGCAACGCACAGGTCGAGGCCTACAACAACTGGCTGCACGATTTCTGCAAAGTCCATCCGACCAGGCTGTTCGGCTACGGCGTGCTCAACCTGGCCGACCCCAAGCACGCGGTGAAGGAAATGCGGCGCTGCGTGCAGGAGTTGGGCTTTCCTGCGGTGGACATCAACTGCTCGGTGATCGGCAACACGCCCGAGGAGTACCGCATCCTGGCCGACGAATTCTTCTATCCGATCTGGCAGGAAGCGCAGAACCTGAACTGCCCGATCGGCATTCACGCCTTCGGCGCGCCGCGCATCAAGGGCCACGAATACAACATGTGGAAGATGCCCTCGGTGATGAGCGACGTGTTCGGCTTCCCCTACGTCGGCATGGACATCTTCAACAACCTGGTGTTCGGCGGCGTCTGCGAAACCTTCCCCAAGGTCAAGTTCGGCATCTTCGAGGGTTGCCTGGGCTGGGTGGCGATGATCGTCGACCGCATCCACGAGCGGCGCGAGAAGTTCGCCGAGATGATGCGCGTGTACGTACCCAAGCTGAAGATGGGCGGCGAGGACTACATCCAGCGGCAAATCTGGTTCGGCTTCGAGCCGGAGGACCCGTTCCTGCCCGACTTCATCAAGTGGACCAAGGCGCCCAACCGGCTGATCTATTCCGCCGACTACCCGCACCTGGAATGGGAAACCGGCCAGACGCTGGAATACCTCGAGCGCGCCGACGTGGCCGATGCGGTCAAGAAGCAGACCTTGTCGGACAATTCGCTCGAGTTCTTCCGCTGGGACGACACCGCGGTGGGCAAGTCGCGCGCCCCGCTGGCGGCGGAGTAGACCGCAAACCCCACCTCACCCTGCCCTCTCCTCAAGGAGAGGGAAAAA
>JANRJB010000210.1:0-2522 GCA_033764265.1 Rhodospirillaceae bacterium
CAGGTGCGTCTCGCGCGGATCGTCGCCGCCCGCCACGTAGACCCAGCCGCGCGCCTCATCCAGCGCCAGGAACCGTTGAGCGCCGAACTGCGTCGGCGTCACCGCGCGCAGAAATTTCCCGTCGGCGCGGCGCAGTTCCACTTGCCATGCGCCGTTGCGTTCGGTGGTCCACAGGAAGCGTTGGCCGTCCTTGGTCCACGCCGGCAGTTCGGCGTCGTCCAGGTTCAGCCAGGCGGCGTCGGTCTCGGTCAGCAGGGGCTTCGTCCGGCCGGTGGCGGCATCGACCGCAAGCAGCACCTGCTCTTGCTGGGCGCGGTCCTGAACCAACAGCGTCATCGGCGCGTCGGCCTCGTCCCACGTCACGCGGGCCAGGTAGGGATAGGCGTCGCGGTCCCAGTCGATCCAGCGCGTCGTTCCGCCGCCGCGCGCGACGAGGCCCAGGCGAACGCGGGTGTTGGCGGTACCGGCGCGCGGATAGAAGAACGTCTCGGGCGCGGCCTCGGGGCGTAGCGGATCGGCGATGTAGCGCACCTCGACGCCCGATTCGTCGTTCTGCTGATAAGCCAGCGTTTCGCCGTCCGGCGACCACCAATAGCCTTCCTGCCGGCCCATCTCCTCCTGCGCCACGAACTCGGCGACGCCGTGATGCAGCGTCGCGGTCGCGCCCGCGGTCACCTGCGTCACTGCCCGCGTCGTCAGGTCGAAGACGTGCAGCTCGTTGGCCTTGATCGCGGCCAGGAAGCGCCCGTCGGGCGACAGGCGCGGATCGATCCAGCCCTCGCCCGGCAGTTCGCTCACCGCCAGGTCCGGCAACGCCAGCAGGTACAGCCGGCCCGACAGCGACACCACCACCCGCTGACCGTCCTTTGATAGCTCGAAGGCGGTGAAGCCGCGCAGGCTGACCCGCGCCCGCTCGCGGCGGGCCTTTTCCTCCGCCGACAGCGTCTCGGCGGCGCCGGCCAGAACCTGCTCGGGCGTGATCAGTTCGCGCTCGACCCCGGTGGCGATCTCGAGCGCGTACAGCCGCAAGGTCGGGTCGCGCGGGCCGGCGCGCAGGAAGAACACCGTCGCGTTGTCGGGCGCGAGGCGCGGCGCCACCGGCTGGCCGAGGGAATAGCTGCGCGTCTCGGCCAGGTCGCGGAAGAACGCCGCGTGGTCGGCCGCCGCCGCGGTCGGCGCGATCGCCAACGAAAGAAGAAAGGGAATTGCTTTCACGACGCCCGCCCCGGCCATTGTTGAGGCGCGCATCATAGCAAGAATGCACGACGCGAAAGGGCTTCAGGGCCGGAGCTTGCAGACCGTGGACATGCCGATCAGGGCGTTCAGCGTCGAATTGAACACCGCCGCGGTCGCCACGGCGTTGGAGGTGCCGCCGTCGGCGGCCTCGACCAGGATGTTCAGGTGCAGCTGGCTCGCGGTCGGGGTGAAGTTCAAGGCGGTCTCCAGGGCCGAGACCAGCATGGTCAGGGTCTCGTTGGCGGCCACCGTCACCACCGTGTCGTTGATCTTGCCGCCGGTCACCGCGTCGAAGGCGGTGATGCGGAAGTTGCCGCCGACGTTGTTGAAGTTGTGCACGAACAGCCGCATCGGAAACGCCGCCAGCCGCGTGGTGTGCACGTTGGGCAGCCAGCCGACCACGCGCAGGTACTGGGTGCCCTGGAAGAACTGGCAGGCTGACAGGTTCTCGAAGAATTGGTTGGCGCCATTGAAGATGACGTGCTGGAAGCCGGAATCGATGCTGGGGTTGCGCAAGTAGATGGAGTAGCCGGTGTCGCCGCCGGTCAGGGAGCCGGCATTGGCCTGGGCCAGGATGTTGTTGAACGAATGCTGGGGCGAGGCCCGCGCCGGCACGTTGTAGGTCGTGCTGCCGTACTCCCGCCCGGTCGGCGTGCCGACGATGGTGACGGTGAAGGTGGACGCGGCAGTGGCGCTGGTGTTCAGGAAGCGCACAAACGACAGGTTGCCGTCGGCGCCGGTGAAGGCGGGCGCGATCACCGCGTGGGTCTTGCCGTCGACGGCGGCCGCGCACGGCCACGCCGCCGCCGACATGGCCGCGCCGATTGCGGCAATCCACCACCACCTGCGCATGAACGCCCCGCCGCGACGTTGAAGACCCGCCCGACAGAAGACGCTGGGCGCGGCGGTTTTAATCCCCGCTAAGTTCCGCCGGCCGGCTGGCGCAGCTTGGCGGCGATGCTGTCGAGCACGCTGCGGCTGGCGGCCTCGATCAGGTTCAGAACCTGCTCGAACCCGTCCTCGCCGCCGTAATAGGGGTCCGGCACGTCGCGCAAGGATGGGTTGGCGCCGGCCGGGCGATGGAAGTCGAGCAGCAGGCGGATCTCGGCGCGGTGCTCCTCGCGCCGCAGGGCACGCAAGTGCCGCAGATGGCCCTGGTCCAGCGCCAGCACCAGGTCGAAGCGGTCGAAATCCTCGGGCTGGACCCGGCGGGCGCGCTGGCCGGCGATGTCGATGCCGCGCCGGGCGGCGGCGGCGACCGAGCGCGAATCCGGCGGCTCGCCGAC
>JANRJB010000218.1:0-2826 GCA_033764265.1 Rhodospirillaceae bacterium
CTACCTCGCGATGTGGGAAAAGGACAAATCGCCCGAGGCGCCTGGGCGCATCGACAACCTGCGCGAGTTCACCACCGCGCTCGAGGACTGGGACACGATCGGCGCGTTTCTCGATCACGTCAGCCTGGTGATGGAGAACGAAACCAACAAGGGCGAGGACTGCGTCACCCTGATGACGCTGCACAGCGCCAAGGGTCTCGAGTTCGACATGGTGTTCCTGCCGGGCTGGGAGGAGGAGATCTTCCCCAACCGCCGCGCGCTCGACGAGGGCGGCCAGAAATCGTTGGAGGAGGAACGCCGGCTGGCCTACGTCGGCCTGACGCGGGCGCGCCACCAGGTGTTCGTATCGTTCGCGGCCAACCGGCGCGTGTTCAATCAATGGCAGGCCAGCCTGCCGTCGCGCTTCATCGACGAACTGCCGGCGGCGGCGGTGGAGCGCCAGTCCGAGGCCGGGCTGTATGGGTCCGCGTCGGCGGGCGCCGGGGCCGGATTCGCCGACGGCTGGCGCCAGAGCTGGTGGCAATCGCAATCGCGGCGGCCGTCCCAGACCATCGACGACGGCCAGTGGGAGGTTTCCGCGCGGCCCAGCAAGGGCGGCTTCGCCGCCGGCGCGCGCGTGTTCCACCAGAAGTTCGGCTACGGCGTCATCACGGCGGTCGACGACGACAAGCTCGAGATCGATTTCGAAAAGGCGGGCCGGAAAAAGGTGCTGGGCAGTTTCGTCGAACCGGCCTGAAGCGCGTGAACGCGCGCGCCTTCATGACGGTCTCATCACAATCGCTGCCGCCGCATTGACCGCGCTGCACCGGCCGCCACAGGATAGGCTGGCTGTATCGTCGCGCCGCGCAAGGTTTTGGATATGACCCGATCACTTGCCTATCGCGCCGCCGGTGAGGGGATCGGGGCGGCTTTTCTCGTGATGGCGGTCGTCGGATCCGGAATCATGGCGGACGCCTTGAGCGGCGGTAACGCGGCGCTGGCCCTGCTGTGCAACACGATCGCGACCGCCGGCGCCCTCTTGGCGCTGATCCTCGCCATCGGCCCCGTCAGCGGCGCCCACTTCAATCCGGCCGTGTCGGTGGTCGAGGTGCTGGCCGGGCGCATGCCGTGGCGCGACCTGCCGGCATATCTCGGCGCCCAGTTCACTGGCGCGGTCGCCGGCGTTTGGGTTGCCCATGCCATGTTCGCACTACCGCTGGTTCAGGTCGCGACCAAGGTGCGCGCCGGCCCGGCGCAGTGGCTCTCCGAGGTGGTCGCAACGTCGGGCTTGCTGCTGGTGATCGCCGGGTGCGCCGCGCGCGACCGCGCGGTTGGTTCCATCACCACCCCGGTGGCCGTGGCGGCCTATATCGGCGCGGCTTACTGGTTCACCGCGTCCACCTCGTTCGCCAACCCGGCGGTGACCGTGGCCCGCGCTTTGTCGGACACGTTTGCGGGCATCCGACCGGCGGACGCCGGTCTGTTCATCGTTGCGCAGGTGATTGCCGTGGGAATCGTGGTCGGCGCAAATCGGCTGCGCCGCGCCTGACCTGCGCGATGCTCCCGCATCGAGAGGGGAATTGAAGCGGCGGGGACGTTGGGGGAGGTTGGGGGAGGGTCACGCCCCCGCCGCTTCGTGACCGGAGAACTGAGGGGGAGGGTTTCAGTCGGTCCGGCTTCGCTCTGAGCAGACGCCGCGTGCTATCGGGTGGCCGCGGCGCTGTCTCGTTCTGGTGCGTTTACGTGGCCCGCGCAGGCCTGGATCACCGCCGATCTGGGCAGGCCGATCGACCGCGTTTGCGGCAGGCGGTGGACCCGCCCGGTCTCAACTTCGGCGGCGCTGTCGTCGCCGCCATGCGGGGCCGCGGGATGTATCTTGATCATGGCACGAACTCGGTTCACATCGTTGCTGCAGCGGCTTATAGGCCCTGTGCCAACGGCCTCACCAGCGCAACCGTTGCAAACCAGATCTCAAATCCATGCATGGCGTAGGCCCATGATTCCGCCACAAAGTTGGCTCGTTCGAGCAGGGGCCCGCGACCGTTCACAAGGCCGTGACTTCAGTTCGCAGGCCCGTCGCCCGTGAACACGTCCGCACCCCGAATGTGGGCGGCCCGCGTCGTTGTCACCGACGACCTGTGCGCGATGTTCGAGCCGGCGCTGGACGACGGCGCGGTGTCGATCAGTTCCTTCGAGATCGAGGAGTGGGCGAAGCCGCGTCCGGTGTGGGCGGTCGAAGCGCTGTACGCCGCGCGGCCCGATCCAGCGGCGCTGGCGGCGCGGGTCGCGGTCGCGGCGGCGGCCGCGGGCGTCGCTGAACCGGACCTCGTCATCACTGAAGTCGACCATCGCGACTGGCTGGCCGAGTCCTATGCCGGCTTCCAGCCCTTGCGCGCCGGCCGGTTCTACGTGTTCGGCGATCATATCCGACTGGTGCCGCCGTCCGGCATGCTGGCCTTGCGCCTCAATGCCGCCACGGCTTTCGGCTCCGGCGAGCACGAAAGCACCTTCGGCTGCCTCTTGGCGCTATCGCAGCTGTCGAAGGATTCGCGGCTCGGCCGGCGCGTCGCGCGGACCGGCATGCTCGATGTCGGCACCGGGTCCGGCATCCTCGCGCTGGCCATGGCCAAGCGCTGGAAGCGGCGCGTAGTCGCCTGCGACATCGACCCCGAGGCCGTGCGCGTCGCCGGGCTGAACGTCGCGCGCAACGGCGAGGCGGCGCGCGTGCGCGTGGTGCAGAGCGACGGCGTCGCCGCGCCGGTCATCGCGCGCGGCGGGCCCTACGCGATCGTCACCGCCAACATCCTGGCGCGGCCGCTGTGCGCCATGGCGCCCGCGTTATCGCGG
>JANRJB010000222.1:0-12375 GCA_033764265.1 Rhodospirillaceae bacterium
GCCGAGAATCCAGAACACCATGCCGTGGGCCTTCATGAAGCGCTTGCGCGCGCGCGCCAGCGCCTTGACCTGGCCGGTTGCGAGCACCTCCTCGACCGCATCGGCGGCGAAGCGCCCGCCCGACATCGCGTAATAGATGCCCTCGCCCGAGGCCGGCGCGACCACGCCGGCGGCATCGCCCGCCAGCACCACGTCGCGCCCGTTGTCCCAGCGCTTCAGCGGCTTCAGCGGGATCGGCGCGCCTTCGCTGCGCACGGTCTCGCAGCCTTCGAGTGCCGTCGCCTGGCGCAATTCGCGTACCGCGTCGCGCAGCGCGAAACCCTTCTTGGCCGAACCTACGCCGACGCTGGCGGTGTCGCCGTGCGGGAAGATCCAGGCGTAGAAGTCGGGCGACAGCTGGCCCTGGTAGTAGATGTCGCAGCGCGTCCCGTCATAGGCCGCGGGCCTGGCCATCTGGTTTGCGGCCGGAGACTTGATGACTTCGTGATAAGCGAACACGAACCGGGGCTTGCCGCCTTTGGGAACCTCTTGCCGCGCGACCGCCGAGTTGGCGCCATCGGCGCCGATGACGGTTCGCGCGCGCAGCGACACCTCGCGGCCGTCGCGGGCGCGGTAGACCACCGATGGCGCGCCGCGCGCATCGCGGTCAACGCGCGCGAATGTGCCGACATGACGCGCCGCGCCCGCTGACGCGGCCCGGGCCCGGAGCCATTCGTCGAACACGTCGCGGTCCACCATGCCGACGAAACCGCCGTCGATCGGCATGTCGATCTCGCGCTGGGACGGGGCGACGATGCGCGCGGACTTGGCGTGGGCGACCAGCAAGTGCTCCGGAATATCGAAATCCTTGATCAGGCGCGGCGGGATCGCACCGCCGCACGGCTTGATGCGTCCGGCACGGTCGATCAACGCCACCTTGCGGCCGCGCACCACCAAGTCGTGCGCCGCGGTCGCCCCGGCCGGCCCGCCGCCGACGACGACGCAATCGAAGGCCTCGGTGTCGGGATGGGTCATGTCGAAACTCCAAGGGTCATGTTGCGCGCGCATCGAACGACAGGCCGCGATCGTGCAGACCCTCGCGCCCCAACCGCGCGGCCAATACCGCTGCAACCAGGAACAGAAAGGCTTCGGCGGCGAAGACCGTGGCGAATGCCGCCGGGACCGAGTCGATCAGCACCCGCATGACGTCGAGGCCGACCGCGCCCGCCAAGCCGCCTAAACCGAACGCCGTCGCCTGGGCCGCGCCCCATACGCCCAGCCGCACGCCGGCGCGCGCGCCGCGTCCGGCGCTGGCATAGCTGATCATCAAACCCACCGCGCTGACCGCGAACACACCGTTGGCGAAGCCCAACGTGAAAACCACGGGCGGCAGCAGCCAGGTCGGCCCGCCCAGCCCGGCGCCGCCCAGGGCCAAGAGCGCGGCCGCCGAGGTCACACAGCCTAAGAACGTGCCGGCCTTCAGCCAGGCGGTCTTGTCATTGCGTCCGATCGCGCCGGCCAATCCCACCAGGATCATGCCGAGCAGCACGCCGCCGTGCTGCACCGACGTCAGCTGGGTGGATTCGCCCAGCGTATAGCCGAACACCAGACCGGCATAGGGTTCCAGGATCAGGTCCTGCGCGCTATAGGCCAGCATCGCGAAGAACACGAACAGCGTGAACGTGCGCGCCAGATTCTCAGACCAGATCTGACGCAACACCTCGGCGAACCTCGGATTGTCGCCGCGCTCGTTCAGTTCCGGCACCAGCACGGTGCGCCGGCCGGGAATCTCCATGCCGCGGATCGCCAACAGCGTCACGATGAATGCCGCCGCGGCCACACCCGCAGCCACCAGCGCCAACCGCTGCGGCGAGTAAGGGTCGAGCAGCGCCCCGCTGACCCCGGCGGTCACCGCGATACCCATAACCATCATGATCCAGGCGATGGCCGCCGCGGCCGGCCGTCGCGCAGGGGCCACTTCTGTGGCCAGGAACGCCAACAATGATGTGCCCCCGGCGCTGACGCCGACGCCGATGACGGTGAATGCCACCACCGACAGCACTAGCCCGATCAGCGACATTCCGTCGAGCATCAACGTCGCGTTGGTGGCCAGGATCGCGCCCAGCGACAAAAGGCCCATGCCACCGATGATCCACGGCGTGCGGCTGCCGCCGATATCGGAACGGTGGCCCCAGATCGGCCGCGACAGCTGCACCGCGAAGTGCCACGCGACCAGCGCCGCCGGCAGGCTGGCGGGCAGCGCAAGCTCGACCACCATCACCCGATTCAGCGTCGCGGTGGTCAGCACCACGATGGCGCCCAGTGCGCTCTGCACCAGGCCGACCCGAACGATGCCCAGCCACCCCAACTGACCTTCGACTTGTCCAGGAGCCATCACACCCCTCCCGCCAATCCGCGCACGGCGATTGCCGAGACCAGCATGCCCAGAACGTACGACAACACGCCAGTGCCGTTGTACCACGGCGCCAGAGCGCGCGGATCGCGCACCAACCGGGCCATGAACAACAGCTGCGCGGCCAGCAAAACGCCGACACCAGCGGCGAACCACGGCCGGTCCCACGACACCAGCAAACTGATCACCACTACTTGCGGTGCGGCCATCACCACACACGCCAACCATGATGCAGGATCGGGACCCAACTCGGCGGGCAGCGAGCGGATGCCCATCTTGCGGTCGCCTTCGATCGCCTTGAAGTCGTTCAGCGTCATGATGCCGTGGGCGCCAAAGCTGTACAGCGCCGCCAGCGCGATGATGCGCCAGTCCGGCAGCGTGCCCAGCACCACGGCTGCGCCGGTGAACCACGTGATCCCTTCGTAGGACAGCGCCACCGCGCCCGGGCCCCACCAGCCGCTTTGCTTCAGGCGTACCGGCGGGGCGCTGTAGGCCCAGGCCAGCGCCAGGCCGACCAGCGTGGCGGCGAACACCCATGGCCCCAGGAACGAGGCGTACAACACCGACAACCAGGTCCACAGCAGCGCGATCCATAACCCCCAGCGGCCGGGAATACGGCCGGAGGGGATCGGCCGGTGCGGTTCGTTGATGGCGTCGAGATCGCGGTCGAACCAATCGTTGACCGCCTGGCTGGTGGCACATACCAGCGGTCCGGCCAGCATCACACCCGCCAGCGCAAGCCACCATGTGTCGGACCAGGCTGCGCCCGACGACACCACGCCGCACATGAACGCCCACATCGGCGGGAACCAGGTGACTGGCTTGAACAGTTCGAGCACGGCGCGGGGTGCCGGCCAGGTCGGCGTCGGCGCAGATCTGGAACTGTCAGCCAAGGACACATCGGCCATGAAAAAACTCTAGATTGCGCGCACTTGCTGTCAATCGCCGCAGCCGAGCGCGGGTCGGCGCAAGGCAGACGATCAACATCCGCCGTGTTTGGCATCGGCGCAACCGTTCAGAATGGAACCGTTCGCGGGTGCACAAAGCCACGACACAGGCCGGCGATTATCCATAGCGAAAATCAGGGCTCTGCGGCCGCAGCCTCGGTGCGGAGCTTTGCAAGCCGAAATCGCCACAACCTCGATTTTTCATTTGATTGACAACGCGCAAGCCCCAGCCATAGCCTTCTGTTTGTGCCGTTGCGGCGCGGGTTAATTGACCGTTCGCCGGCACTGGGGATGGTTCCGATATTGTGGTCGGAGCACCTGACGACCGCGTCGGGCCGACACGGTGTTTCGGACGCGGATGGGAGTAGCGGGTGAGGGGCCTTCGCGCTGCCAAGCGTTCCCAATTCGGTGGTCACGGATGGCGTGACGGTTGCGCGTGCGTGCGCGTCGCCGATGCGATGAATGGCGGACCGCAACGATGAGCGGCGCGCCGCAGCAACTGGAAAAAATCGCGTTGGGCTGGATGCGCGTGCGGCTGTCGATGCTGCCGTTCGCCGACGCCGGCAGTGCCGATCTGCCCCTGCCGCGGCTGTTGCGCCTGTCGCTGTTCCAGGTGTCGGTGGGCATGGCCACCGCGCTGATGGTGGGCACGCTCAATCGCGTGATGATCGTCGAACTCGGCGTTTCGGCCGCGCTGGTGGCGCTGATGGTGGCGCTGCCGCTGGTGTTCGCGCCGTTCAGGGCGCTGATCGGCCATCGCTCCGACACCTTCCGCTCCGCGCTCGGCTGGCGGCGCGTGCCGTTCATCTGGTTCGGCACGCTGATCCAATTCGGCGGACTGGCCATCATGCCGTTCGCCTTGCTGGTGCTGTCCGGCGACAGCGGCGCGCCGGTCGATGTCGGCAAGTTCGCCGCCGCATTGGCGTTCCTGATGGTCGGCGCCGGCATTCAGACCACCCAGACCGCGGGCCTCGCGCTCGCCACCGATCTCGCCGCCGAAGGCACGCGACCACGGGTCGTCGCGCTGATGTACGTCATGCTGCTGGTCGGCCTGTTCGTCAGCGGCTTTGCCTTCGCGGCGCTGCTGCAGGACTTCTCGCCCCTGCGCCTGATCCAGGTGATTCAGGGCTGCGCGCTGTTGACCATGATCCTCAACGTGATCGCGTTGTGGAAGCAGGAACCGCGCGACCCCGCGCGCACCATGCGCACCGAACCGGACATCGACTTCCGCACCGCGTGGCGTTCGTTCGCCGAGATTCCGCACGCCAAGCGGTTTCTGGTGGCGGTCGGCCTGGGCACGGCGGCATTCTCCATGCAGGACATCCTGCTCGAACCGTACGGCGGCGAAGTGCTCGGCCAGACGGTGGCGCAGACCTCGCTCCTGACCGGCTTGCTGGCGGCCAGCGCGCTGGCCGCCTACGCGCTCTCGGCGCGCGCGCTGGTCAAGGGCTTCGACGCCTACCGATTGGCGGCCTATGGCGTGCTGTTGGGCGTGCCGGGGTTCTCGGCCATCATCTTCGCCGGGCCATTTGAATCGGCGTGGCTGTTTCGTTGCGGCGTCGCGCTGATCGGGTTTGGCGGCGGATTGTTTGCCGTGGCGACGCTGACAGCGGCCATGGGCATCGATATATCCGGCCGCAGCGGGCTCGCGCTTGGCGCCTGGGGCTCGGTACAGGCCACCGCGGCGGGGCTGGCGATCGCGCTTGGCGGCGTGCTGCGCGACGGGCTCACAGCCTTGGGCGCGGGCGGCGCTTTGGGGCCGGTGTTGGCCGATCCCGCGAACGCGTATGGCGTGGTCTATCACATCGAAATTCTGCTCTTGTTCCTGACCCTGGTCGCGATCGGGCCGCTCGCCCGTCGCCGGCTGGATCAGGCGCCGGCACGCGCCGAAAAGTTTTCGTTGGCGCAGTTTCCACGTTAGGTCTCGTTTCGCTTGATTTCACAGGGGAGGGTTCCATGGTTGGCGGTCTGCAAGAGTTCGATCTGGCGTTCGTGTCTTTGATCGCGTTTTTCCTGTTTTTCGTCGGGCTGGTGTTCTACCTGCGCCGCGAGGACCGGCGCGAAGGCTATCCGCTCGAGGACGACACCTCGGGGCGGGCCGACAATCCGGGGGCGTACATTTTCATTCCGGAACCCAAAGCGTTCGCCCTGGCTCACGGACGCGGCGCTGTCACCGCGCCCAACATGCGCCGCGACACGCGCGAACTGGCCGCCCGGCGCACCAGCGTGGTGCCCGGTTCGCCGATCGAGCCGACCGGCAATCCGCTGGTCGACGGCGTCGGCCCGGCGGCGTGGGCCGAACGCGCCCGCGTGCCCGACCTGACCGCGCATGGCGATCCCAAGATCGTGCCGATGCGCGTGGCCACGGATTTCAAGATCGTCGCCGAGGATCCCGACCCGCGCGGCATGACGGTGGTCGGTGCCGACGGCGCGGCGGCCGGAACGGTCAGCGACGTATGGGTCGACCGGCCGGAATCGATGATCCGCTATCTCGAGGTCCAGCTGGCTGCCGGTGGTCGCAAGGTGCTGCTGCCAATGACCATGGCGCTGGTGAAGAAGCGCAAGAACACCGTGGTCGTGGACGCCATCACCGCGGCGCAGTTCGCCAACGTGCCGGCCACCGAGAAACCGGACCAGGTGACGTTCTACGAGGAAGAGCGCATCTGCGCCTACTACGGCGGCGGGCACCTGTACGCCATGCCGTCGCGCTCCGAGCCGCTGATCTGACGCGGCCGGGAAGGGACAGCTCGCGATGGGCCGCGGACACGACGACTACGACACCGAACCGATCCGCGGCCTGCCGGCGCTGCCTCCGGATGGGGAGCATATCCTGTGGCAGGGCGCGCCCGACTGGAAGGTGCTGGCGCTCAGCGCTTTCCACGTCGGCACGGTGGCGGCGTACTTCGCCGCGCTGATGGTGTGGCGCGGGGCGATCTCGTACACGCCGGAGGGCGGCGTGCTGTCCGCGGCCGTGTCGGCGCTGTCGCTGGTGCCGTTCGCCGTCGCGGCCATCGCGGTGCTGGCCGGCCTGGCGTGGCTGTCCAGCCGCACCAGCGTCTACACCATCACGACGCGGCGCGTGGTGTTCCGCATCGGTATCGCCTTGCCGGCGGCGATCAACATTCCCTTTCGCGCAATCGACTCGGCTGCGCTGCGGCCGCGTCTGGCCGGCACCGGCGATATTCCGCTGACGCTGAAAGGTCCGGAACGCGTCGGCTACGTCAACTTCTGGCCGCACGTCCGCCCATGGCGGCTGGCGCGGCCAGAACCGATGCTGCGGGCAGTGCCCAAGGCGCGCGAAGTGGCCACGTTGCTGGCCCAGGCGCTCCGGCGCGCGAGCCTTGAGACAGCCGCTAAAGAATCCGCCGCCCAAGAAGCCGCTGCCGGCGCCGAAACCGACAAGCCGCACGGGCAGGTGCCGGCGGCGATGGCCGCCTCCGCGGCCGCCTGATCCTGGAGCCGGGACGTGAGCGCGCTGGACGATCGCCCCTTTCCCCGCGGCGCCATTATCGGCGCCGGCGTGCTGATTACCGGCGTGGTGCTGGCGGTCGGCGCGGTTCAACTCGACAAGTGGCGCAACCCCCAGCCGCCGGTCACGGCCTTTGACGGCGTGGACATCGCCCAAAGCCGTGTGCTGCGCTTCGAGTCCTCCGATACCGGCGTCCTGCGCGTGGTGGATGCGCAAACCGGCGATGTGTTGGGCGACCTGACCGAGACCGACGGGTTCATCCGCACGGTCTTGAGCAGCTTCGATTTCGACCGACGCAAGCAGGGCGTGACGGCGCCGCCCACGTTCCTGCTGACCTTGTGGGCCGACGGGCGGCTGTCGATCGAAGACCAGGCGACCGGCGAACGCATCAATCTGGGCGCATTCGGTGCCGCCAACAAAGACGTGTTCCGGCGCTTTCTGCCGGACCCGACCGGCAGCTAGGGCAGCGCGTCATGGCCGAGCACGGACTGACGGCGCTGTTCGCGGTGGTGGCCTGGTGGCTTAGTACCGGGGCGATCCTTTGGCTGTGTCTGCAGCCGCGCCGCACCCATGGCCGCTCGATGCTGGGCGCGACCCTGTTGCTGCCGCTGGCGCTGTACGGCCTGGCGGCCAGCGCCGACGACGCCGGTCCGGCGGGCGCCTATGTCGCTTTTGTCAGCGCTCTGGCGGTTTGGGGTTGGATCGAGATGACCTTTCTGCTGGGCTTCGTTACCGGGCCACGGGTCGCGCCGTGCCCTGACGACGCCACCGGCTGGCGCCGGTTCCGACTGGCGGCCGAGGCGCTGCTCTACCACGAACTGCTGATCGTCGCGGGCGCGTTGGCCGCGATTGCCCTGACGTGGGATGCGCCCAATCAGACCGGCACGCTGGCGTTCCTGGTGCTCACCGCCATGCGCATCAGCGCCAAGCTCAACATTTTCCTGGGTGTGCCCAACCTGACCGACGAGTTCATGCCGGCGCACCTTCACTATCTGAAGTCATACTTCCGCAAACGGCCGTTCAATGCGCTGTTCCCGGTTTCGGTGATCGCATCGGGGGCGGTGGCGGTGGCGCTGGCGCAGCGCGCGATCGCCGCCGAGGCGGCGGGCGCCGATGCCGCCGGCACCGTGCTGGTGTGCGCGCTCCTGGCGCTCGCCATCCTGGAGCATTTCTTCATGATGATGCCGCTGCGCGATGCCGCATTGTGGCGTTGGGCGATGCCGGTCGCGGCCAGCAAGCCCACCGACAAGGGGCGCGTGTGAGCCCGCCCGGCGCGGTGTCACGGCTTGCGGCGAGTGCTGGTGCGAACGACAGCTCCGCCGACGATGCGATCGTGATTCCCGCCATCGCCGCCGATGGCTCGCTGTACCCGATCGATAAGCTGGAGGCCCACCGCCGCGGCGCGCTGCACGTGGCGGTGTCGGTATTCGTGTTCTCGGGGCCGGAGTTGCTGATCCAACGCCGCGCCGCCGGCAAGTACCATTCGGCGCTGACCTGGGCCAACACCTGCTGTTCGCATCCGCACTGGGGCGAGGCGGTCGATCACGCCGCCGCGCGCCGCTTGGGCGAGGAGCTGGGCCTGGACGTGCCGCTCACCGCGGCCGGCCAGATCAGCTACTCGGCGGTGGTGTCGCGCGGCCTGATCGAGAACGAGCGCGTCCATGTCTTCCGCGGCGCCGCCGACCAAGACAGCGTCCGCCTGCGTGTCGACCCGGCCGAGGTCGCCGAAACGCGCTGGGCGCATCCTGACCAGCTGCGGCGGGAGGTGGCGGCCGACCCGGCGGCTTTTGCACCCTGGTTCCAGATTTACCTGGCCCGTTGGCCCGAACTGGGGCTGTAACGGCGCGTCCGCGCGGAGGCGGTCACGGTGTGGCCTCGCAACGGCCAGCCCCACATGTTGTGTCTGACCCGATGGTCCATCGGCAGGAATTGTCGCGGCGGGCTGGGATTGGCTTCGGCTGAAAACGAGTTAACGGCTTCTGCGGCCACGCAAATTCGCCGCGGCCGCGCCGTTGATTGACCAGCCACACACCGAAACGATACCTTCATGGCCAAATCGAACAACAATGATCGGCGCCGGTGGTGTCGCGGTCGTCCGTGGGAGAGGCCGCCGCTACAACCGTTAGACTAAGGAACGCGTGAATGTCCGAACCGGCAGTTGCTCTGGCCGGCAAAGCCGGTGGGGCCAAGCCGCTCGATTTGCGGGCGCTGGTTCACGACATGGGCCGGTGGCGCCAGACGCCCGAGCCGGGCGTGAACCTGATCGTGATCAGCGTGTCCAGCGCGTTGCCGGAAGCCAAGCGCACGGCGACGCTGGTCGACCATCTGGCCGAAGGCGTGACGGTGATCAGCACCAAGCGCTCCGGGACGCTTTACCAGGTCTCCACCTGCGACTTCGGCATCATGGTCAAGGTCAACGAGGCCGGACTCGTCAGCCTGGTGCGCGACCTGAAGGTCGAGATGCTGCGCACGATCGAGCGCAACTTTCCCGGCAGCTTCGGCACCATCGACCAGAGCCGCCTGGTGCTGAGCTACGACCTTGCCCACAACTACCGCTCGGCCGCCGACCGTGTCGCCAAGTTCGCCGAACTGGCGCAGCGCGCCGCCGAAGGCAGCGAGGACGACAAGAAGCTGCGTGCCCTGACCCACGCCGACATCAAGCGGGTGATGGCTGCGTATGAGAAATTCGGCACCGAGAAGTTCGTCAAGGCGTTCATCCGCCACCAGGACACCGTGGTGCGCAAGGACGGCCAGGCGATGAAACCGGCGATGACCGAGTACTTCATCAGCATGGACCTGATCCGCAAGCCCTTGTTCGTCGACGTGGAGATGCGCGGCTCGGGCCGCCTGTTCAACGAGTTCACGCTGGTGCTCGACCAGATCATGCTGCAGGCCTTCAACCAGATGGCCACGCCCGACACGCCGTGCTCGATCAACCTGAACGTGGAAAGCGTGTTCACCCAGGCGTTCGAGACCTTTATCGAGCAGACGCCGGCCGAGAAGCTCAAACGCGTGGTGTTCGAGTTCCGTCAGTCCAACATCGTCGAGAATTTCGACGAGTTCCAGATTGCCCGCGGCCTGATCCGCAGCAAGGGCGCCACCATCGCGGTCGACCAGATTTTCCCGCAAACCGTGGGCCTGGTGGACCTGGAGTATATCGGCGCCAGTATGTGCAAGATCCACTGGCGTCAAGGCGCCGAGGACATCCTGAAAGAGCGCCAGCGCGCCATCAAATACATCCAGGACTGCAACGTCACGCCGATTCTGATCCGCGTCGATGCCGACAAGGCGCTCGATGTCGGCAAGGCCATGGGCATCACCATGTATCAGGGCTTCCTGATCGACGATATGATGAAAACCCAGGCGGCCTGACGCGCGAACGCGGGCGGCCTCAAGACCCCGTTCGCGGTCGGCTTTATTTGAACGCAATCTCCGGTCCATAATCCGCCGCCGCCGGCATCCGCAGCCGGCGCGCCCCCGGTCCTTCATCTCATGCGCATCCAGACCAAGCTGTTCATCGTTTTGCTGGTGCTGTCGGTGCTGCCGCTGGCGGCGCTGACCTGGCGCGTGCAGCGCGCAACCGAAGGCCTGGGCCAGTCGATCGTCGAAGGCGGCCGAGCCGCGGTGATCGCCTCGATCGAGGATCAACTGCGTCAGGCGATGGAGTACAGCTCGGACCTGCTGTCGACACGTCAGCGTCTGGTCGACACGGCCCTGCGCGCCCAGGTGTCTGAGGTCGAGCGGCTGCTTGCTCTGCCGGCCGACCCGGCTGCGGCCGACGGTGCGCCGATCTATTTCGACTCCGCGTTCCAAAATCCGGTGGCCTGGCCGCCGGGCACCGCGTTGTCGCTCGACCGTTCGGTCATGGCCGGCAACGGACAGATCCAGGCGATTCCGATCTCGCGCCTGCATCAGTCGTTCTTCGTGCCTCAGAACGCCGTGCCGAACCCGTCCGAGATGCGCCAGCTCGTGCCATTGACCGAATTCCATGTCCGCATGGCCGCGGCTAACCCCGACTTGTTCTATTGGCAGTACGTCGCGCTCGAATCCGGGCTGATCGCCGTCTATCCGGGCCACGGCAGCTATCCGTCCGGTTACGATCCGCGCCGACGGGTCTGGTATCAGTTGGCGATGACCGCCGGCGATTTGGCCTGGACGCCACCGATGCTGGACGCGGCCACCCGGCGTTTGTTGCTGACCGCGGCGATGCCGGTGCGCGGGCCGGGCGGCCAATTCGTCGGCGTGGCGGCCATCGATGTCGACATTCTGGCTCAACTCGCCTCGATTCATGACCAGATGCGCCTCGGCCCCCGCGCGGAGAGTTTCATCGCACGGATGTCCGACGCCGATGGAGACGTCTACATCCCCGGCGAGAGCGACGGTCGGCCGCAGCTGCGCATCATCGCGTCAAGCAGCCGGGTCGATTCCGGGGCGGCCTGGGACACCAAGGTCGAAGAGCCGGTGTTGGCTTCGCCGGCGGATGGCGATTTCGCGGCAATGATCGACGATCTTATCGCCGGTAAGGCCGGTCTGCGCCGCCTGGTCCACAAGGATGGCGACGCGATCTGGGTCTACCGGCAGCTGGGGCGCCTCAGTTCGGTCCTGGTCTACGTGGTGCCGGTGGACGACGTGGAAGGCCTCGCCGACCGCGCCCAGGATTCGATTCGTGAGGCGACCCTGGAACAGGTCCGTCTGGCGGGTCTGGCCTCGGTCGCGCTGATCGCCCTGGTGGGCCTGGCGGCGATGTTCGCCTCGCGCACTGTCACGCGCCCGCTGCGCGCGTTGGCCGCCACCGCGCAGGACCTGGCCGCCGGCGACCTTGAGGCGCGCGCGCCGGTCTCGGGCCGCGATGAGATCGGCGAGCTGGCCGCGGCCTTCAACTCCATGGTGCCCGAACTGCGTAGCCACATCATGGTGAAGGAATCCCTGGTCATCGCCCGCGACGCCCAGCAACGGCTCTTGCCGGTCGCCGCGCCGCAGGTCGCGGGATTCGAGATCGCCGGCCACAGCGTCTACAGCGAAGCGATCGGCGGCGACTACTACGACTTCGTGGAAATGACCGATGAGGCGCGCGAACGGCGCATCGGCATCGTGGTCGGCGATGTCACCGGACACGGCATTCCCGCCGCTCTGACCATGACCGCGGTGCGCGCGTTGGTGCAATCGCACGCCGGCGCGGGCTATTCGGCGCTGCCGGTGATGCGCGCGGTCAACCGCCACCTGACGGCCGATTCGGCCCGCGGCACATTCGTGACGCTGGTGTTCATGATCATCGAGCCCGGAGCGCGCGGCATTCGTTGGATCAGCGCCGGCCATGGACCGATCCTGTTCTACGACGCCGACCGGGACATGGTCGAAGAGCTTGAAGCCCACGATATCCCCCTGGGCGTCCAGACCGACTGGAACTTCCACGAATCCTACCGTTACCACTGGCCGCGCGCGGGCGTGCTGTTCATCGGCACCGACGGCATCTGGGAATCCCAGAACAGCGCCGGCGAGATGTTCGGCCGCGATCGGCTGATGGAAGTGGTGCGCGAACACGCGCACCTGTCCGCCACCGACCTCTG
>JANRJB010000235.1:0-2901 GCA_033764265.1 Rhodospirillaceae bacterium
GGATCGCAGACGATCTGCACCAGGCCCTCGCGGTCGCGCAGGTCGATGAAGATCACGCCGCCGTGGTCGCGGCGGCGGTGGGCCCAGCCCATGAGGGTGACGGTCTGGCCCATCAGCGTGTCGCTGACGAGGCCGCAGTAAGTGGTTCGCATGGCAGTGGTTCCAGTGATTCGGGGTGAGTAGGTCGGCGCCGTCAGAGGCCGAACGCCCGCCGCGCGTCCGGCCGGGTCAATTTCGGGCCGCGACTGCGGGCACGGGCGGCGCCACCACGCCCATCGAGATGATGTACTTCAGCGCCTCGTCGACACTCATGCGCAGCGCGATCACGTCGGCACGCGGCACCATCAGGAAGAAGCCCGAGGTCGGGTTCGGCGTCGTCGGCACGTACAGGCTCAGGTAGTCGCCCTGCAGGTGCTGTGCCGCCTCGCCGCCGGGCCGGCCGGTGACGAAGGCAATGGTCCACGACCCTTCGCGCGGGTACTGCACCAGCACGGCCTCGCGGAAGGCGTTGCCGCTGGACGAGAACAGGGTGTCGCTGACCTGCTTGACCGAGCTGTAGATCGACTTGACGATCGGAATGCGGTGCAGGATGCGGCTGCCCTGCTTGAGCCACCATTGGCCCACCATGTTGGCGGCGAACACGCCGGTGGCCAGCAGCAGCAACACGACGACCAGCAGGCCCAGGCCCGGCACATGGCGCAACGCCTCGAGCGGCGCGCGCGCCGACTCGGGCAACACGGTCTGCGACGCGCTGACCAACCAGCCGAACAGGTCGCCGACGATGCCCAGCACCGCGTGCAGCACCCAGACGGTGATGGCCATCGGCAGCCACACCAGCAGGCCGGCGAGCAGATACTTCTTCACGACGAGGAATCCGTCGACGGGGCCGGCGCCGCCGCGGGTGCCGGTGCCGCCGGCGCGGCGGTCGGTGCGGGGGTTGCAGCGTCACCTGACGCGCTGGCCGGCGCCGGCGCGGCCGCCTTGTCGGCCCCCTTGGCCTCGCCCTTCTTGCCCTGGCCGTCGCGGAAGTCGGTGACGTACCAGCCAGAACCCTTGAGCTGGAAGCCGGCCGCCGTGACCTGCTTTTCGAAGCGCGGCGCGCCGCAGGCCGGGCAGTCGGTCAGCGGTGCGTCGGCGAGCTTCTGGAGCACGTCCTTCGCATGCCCGCAGGCGGCGCAGCGATAGGCGTAGATCGGCATGGTTCAACCCTCGGGCGGAACCGATGATTATATTGGCCGCTCCAGCGACGGCCGCCGAAGGCGGCCTCGCGTCAGGCGTTCAGGCCCACCACATGGTGGTCGGCGTCGTGGCGGTTGACCATCCACTGCGGCGCCAGCGAGCCGCCGATCATGCCGGCGAAGGCGGCAATCAGCCCGGCCAGCTGACCCGGGAACGCCTCGCCCCAGTCGCTGACCTGCGGAAAGAACAGCAGCCAGGTGCCGATGCCCAGCACCAGCGACATCACTGCGCCCTGGGTCGTGGCCCGCTTCCAGTACAGGCCCATCACCAGCGGCACGAAGGCGCCGACCAGCGTGACCTGGTAGGCCGAGGACACCAGGTCGTAGATCGGCGTGCCCTTCATCGCGATCGCGTACACCAGCACCAGGAAGGCGAAGACCACGATCGTGGTGCGCGTGGCCAGCAACTGCTGCTTGTCGCCCATGTGCGGACGCAGGTTCTTCAGGATGTTCTCGACGAAGCTCGTCGACGGCGCGAGCAGCGTCGCCGACGAGGTGCTCTTGATCGCGGACAGCAGCGCGCCGAAGAACAGGATCTGCATCAGCAGCGGCATCTTGGTCAGCACGAAGGTCGGCAGCAGACGCTGATAGTCGTCCTTGGCCAGCGTCAGCGCCTCCTGCCCCATCACGACCACCGAGGCCGTGACGATGAACATCGGCACGAACGCGAACAGGATGTAGCTGACGCCGCCGATCACCGCGCCATTGCGCGCCGTCGGGGCGTTGCGTGCCGACATGACGCGCTGGAAGACATCCTGCTGGGGAATCGAACCGAGCATCATCGTGATGGCGGCGGCCAGGAAGAACGCGATCGCCTGGAAGGTCGGCTCGGGCCAGAAATTCCAGAGTTCGGCACTGGTCGCGTGGGCGATCACCTTGTCGGCGCCGCCGGCCAGGCCGCCCGAATAGATGGCGATGGCCGACAGGCCAAGCACCAGCACGATCATCTGGATGAAGTCGGTCCAGGCGACGGCCAGGAAGCCACCGACCACCACGTAGATCAGCACGGCCAAGGTGCCGACGATCATGCCGGCCGTCTCGCTCATGCCGCCATTGGTCAGCACCGAGAACACCAGGCCGAGCGCGGTGATCTGCGCCGCCACCCAGCCCAGGTAGCTCAGGATGATGGTCAGCGAGCAGAACACCTCGATGCCCTTGCCGAAACGCTTGCGGTAGAAGTCGCCGATGGTCAGCAGGTTCTGCTTGTAGAGCTTGGCGGCGAAGAACAGACCCACCAGGACCAGGCAGGTGCCGGCGCCGAATGGGTCCTCGACGATCTCGCCCAGGCCGCCTTGCACGAACTTGGCCGGGATGCCCATCACCGTCTCGGCGCCGAACCAGGTGGCGAAGGTGGTGGTCACGACCATGATCAGCGGCAGGCTGCGCCCGGCGATCGTGAAGTCGGTGGTGTTCTTGATCCGGGTACCGGCCCAGACACCGAGGGCGAGCGTGCCCAGCAGGTAGAGCACGACGAAGACGATCAGCGTTGTGTTCATGGCAAATGGTCAGCACGGAGGGGTCGGGATCCGCGGCGGGGGCGAGTGTAGGGCTGAACGCGGCCGCCCCAGGTCGGGGATCACCGCAACGGCGGCCCCAGGCGCAGCAGGATCTGGGCCAGCACCAGGCCGCCGACGAAACCGACCCCGATCCAGATCACGGCCCG
>JANRJB010000251.1:0-4445 GCA_033764265.1 Rhodospirillaceae bacterium
CGCGGCCAATGCCCGTGCCAATCGCGCGGCCGAAGTTGACGACGACGATGCTGCGGACGACGACGAAGAGTCGGATGATGATGGCTCCGGCAAGGCCAAGGGCCGCACGGTGCTGATGACCGCGCTGTCGGGCGCGACCGCGTCGCACCTGCGTTTCGCCAACCTGGGCAACGGCGCCGGCCGCGCGACCGTCGTGATTCACGACGCCGCCACCGGCGCCGCGCTCGGTACCTGGACCAGCGAAGCGATTCCGGGCCGGGGCGCGCTTGAAGTGGCCTGGGCCGACATCGCGGCCGATGCGTCGCCGGCCGTCGACCCGCTCGCGCCGCTGGCCGTGGCGGAAATCCGCGCCGGCTTCCGTGGCCATGTCCAGCAGATCGGCTTCAACACGGCCGCCGGCCAGGTCGGCGACCTGACGGCGTGCCGCCGGATCGAAGCGCCCAAGCGGGCTTTGGGTTATGTCGCCGCCCCGGGCCGCAGCGATGTGGCCGGCGCGATCGAGCTGATCAACGGCGGCAATGCCAGCGCCGCGGCCACGCTGCGCCTGCACGACGCCGCAACCGGCGCCGAACTGGGCGCGTGGACCTCGCCGACGCTGGCGGAATTCGCCGCGGTGTCGGTGCGTGTGGCCGACGTGGTCGCCCAGGCGACACCGGCCATCGCCACGCCGCCGCGGGCGCTGACCGTCGCGCTCGACCCGCCGGGCGGCCACATCGCGCTCGCCTACAAGGAAGGCGTGACCGGCGGCGTGCTCAGCGACCTGACCGCCGGCTGCCCGCTGAAGGGCGGCAGCGACGACGATGAATCCGAGGACGACGAGTCCGACGACGACGAGTCAGAGACCTAAGCCGGTTCCACCGGCGCCGAGATCCGCGATCGCTTCGCACGGTCGATCGCGGTGGGACGGGTCGCACGGGTGGGCGGTCGTTCGCTGACCGGCCTGCCTGTGCGGCCCGTACTCGTTTCAAGGCCGCCGCGCGCGGCCGTGAATCCTGGATGATGGCGATTTCTCCAACGTCACCCTGGCGCACATCAGGGTCCATCCCAAACCAACCATGAGATAAGTTCGGCAACCGTATCCGGTAGGCATGATTTCCAATCAAGATGTGTTATTTCGTGAAAATCGGAAACTCTCAGTTAATCCGCAACCAATGCCCAAGACACTGAAAAGACCTCGTGCCGGCCGCAACGGTCTGCCGCCGATCCATCCCGGAGAGATTCTGAAGGAAGAGCTTGAGGAACGGACGTTGACCGCGAGCGCCTTGGCACGCGCCCTGGGGGTGCCGGTGACGCGCATCACCGAAATTCTAAACCAACGTCGTGGCGTGTCCGCCGACTCCGCGCTGCGTTTGGCCAAGTACTTCGGCGGCGATGCGCGATTCTGGCTGAACCTCCAGCAAAGCTACGAATTGAAGGTGGCCGAGGCAGAAATCGGCGCGACGGCGCTCAAGCGCATCGTTCCGGCTGCGGCGTGACGTTTGCCCCTCACTCCCCCTTCCTGAACGGCCCGTAGTCGGCCAGCGCTTCGATGTGCTGGGTCACGGCGTCCCGTTCCTCGGCCAGGAACTGGGCCACCGCGCGGCGGAAGTTGGCGTCGGCGATCCAGTGGGCCGAATAGGTCGGCCGGGGCAGGTAGCCGCGCTGCACCTTGTGCTGCCCTTGCGCGCCGGCCTCCACCCAGGCGAGCCGGTGCGCGATGGCGAAATCGATGGCGCGGTAGTAGCAGCATTCGAAGTGCAGCATCGGCAGGTCGACCGCCGTGCCCCAGTTGCGTCCGAACAGCGTGTTCCCGCCGCGCAGGTTGATCGCCCCGCACACCGCGCGGTCGCCCGCGAAGCCCATCACCAGCACCACCGCGTCGGCCATGCGGCTCGCCAGCAGGTCGAAGAATTCGCGGGTCAGGTAGGCCTGACCCCACTTGCGGTCCGACGTGCCCGTGTAGAAGCGGTAGAACGCGTCCCAGTGCTGCGGCTTGATGTCGGCGCCGACCAGCGTGCGAATCGCGATACCGTGGCCGTTGGCCACCTCGCGTTCCTTGCGGATGGTTTTACGCTTGCGGGACGATAGCGCCGCCAGGAAGTCGTCGAACGTTCCGTAGCCCTCGTTCTTCCAATGGTATTGTTCGCCGATGCTCGGCAGGAAACCGGCCTCGGTCATCAGCTCCTGCTCGGCCACGGTCGGGAAGGTGACATGCAGCGACGACACTCGGCGCTGACGGGCCACTTCCACCATGGCGCCGATCAGCGCCTGGCGCAGCGCGCGGGTTTCGTCGTCGTCCAGCCCGCCGCGCACCAGCAGACGCGGCCCCGTGACAGGCGTGAACGGCACGGCGCATTGCAGCTTGGGGTAATAGCGTCCGCCGGCGCGCTGATAGGCCTGGGCCCAGCCCCAATCGAACACGTACTCGCCGTACGAGTTGTTCTTCAGGTACAAGGGCGCGCAGGCCAGCACCCGGGACCGGGCGTCCGTGATCACCACGTGCTGCGGCTGCCAGCCGGCCTCGGCCCCGACCGAGCCCGAGTCCTCCAGCGCGCTGAAGAAGGCGTGGCGCACAAAAGGGTTCGCGTCGGGCGCGTCCTGGCCGGCGCAGGCGTCCCAATCGGCGGCCGGCACGTCGGCGATGCCGCCGACGACCTTGGCCGTCAGGGTCACGTCGCGATCGTTCTCGTCGTTCATGTCGGGTTCAGGCCACCTCGAACACGGCGTCCACCTCGACCGGCGCGCCGCGCGGCAGCGACGACGAGCCGACGGCCGCGCGGGCATGGCGTCCGGCGTCGCCGAACACCGCCACCATCAGGTCGGAGGCGCCGTTGATCACCTGCGGGTGGTGCATGAAACCGGGCCCGGCCGCCACGAAGCCGGTCAGCTTGACCACGCGCCTGACCCGGTCGAGGTCGCCGTTCAGGGCCAGCTTGGCCTGGGCGATCAAATTCAGGGCGCACAGCCGGGCCGCTTCGGTGGCCTGATCGACCGACACGGTATCCCCGACCAGGCCGACCAGCATCAGCTGGCCGTCCTTCACCGGCAACTGGCCCGAGACGAACAGCAGGGGCCCGGCCCGCACCGCCGGCACGTAGTTGGCGATCGGCGCGGCGGCGGCGGGCAGGGTAAGCCCCAACTCGGCCAAACGTTTCTCGGCGGCTGCGGACATGGTGGTTTCGCCCCTTTCGCGGGTGTGCTACGGACGCCCTCGATCGGGGTGCCCGCCGTCAAATCTTACGCCGCGCGCGCACCATCGGACCAGACCCCGCTGTCGTCGCCCTCCCGCCCCCGAGCGAGCTCATGAGCAAGGAAAAGCTGTCGCTGCCCAAGGACCGCATCAAGGTTCTGTTGCTGGAGAACATCAACAAGACCGCGGTCGAGCTGTTCAAGCGCAACGGCTACCGCGCGGTGGCGGTTGAGGCCGGCGCCCTGGATGCCGACGACCTGAAGGCACGCCTGGCCGATGTTCACATTCTCGGCATCCGTTCGCGCACCAAGCTGACCAAGGACGTCCTGGCGGCCGCGCCCAAACTTATGGCGGTGGGTTGTTTCTGCATCGGCACCAATCAGGTCGACGTGAAGGCCGCCAAGCGCATGGGCGTGCCGGTGTTCAACGCGCCCTATTCCAACACCCGCTCGGTGGCCGAGCTGGTGATGGCCGAGATCGTCATGCTGTCGCGCGACATTCCGCGCAAGAACTGGCTGGCGCACGAGGGCGGCTGGGACAAGTCGCACACCGGCAGCCGCGAAGTGCGCGGCAAGACCCTCGGCATCGTCGGCTACGGCCATATCGGCACGCAGCTCTCGATCATCGCCGAGGCGATGGGCATGCAGGTGCGCTTCTACGACATCATCGAGAAGCTGGCCCTGGGCAACGCTCAGGCGGTCCATTCGCTTGACGAACTGCTTGCCGTGTCCGACGTGGTCACCCTGCACGTGCCGGAAACGCCGCAGACCAAGAACATGATCGGCGCGGCCAAGCTGAAAAAGATGAAAAAGGGCGCGCACCTGATCAACGCCTCGCGCGGCACGGTGGTGGACATCGACGCGCTGGCCGAGGCGGTTCGGTCGGGCCATATCGCCGGCGCAGCGCTGGACGTGTTCCCGAAAGAGCCCGCCGACGGCGCCGAGAAATTCAAGAGCCCGTTGCAGGGCTTGAAAAACGTGATCCTGACGCCGCACATCGGCGGTTCGACCGAGGAGGCCCAGGCCAACATCGGCGCCGAGGTGGCCGAGAAACTGGTGAAGTACTCGGACAACGGCTCGACGCTGGGCGCGGTGAATTTCGTGGAAGTGGCGCTGCCGCCGCAAAGCGACGCGACGCGCTTCATGCACATCCACCTCGACACGCCGGGCACGCTGATGAAAATCACCAACGTGTTCGCCAGCCGCGGCATCAACATCGCCGGCCAGTACCTGCGCACCGACGGCGAGATCGGTTACGTCGTCACCGACGTGATGGG
>JANRJB010000258.1:0-8972 GCA_033764265.1 Rhodospirillaceae bacterium
AGATCGAGCCGTTCGATCAGCACCACGTCGCGGATCGACAGATGTGTCAGCATGGTCGCTGATCTCGCGCGCCCGACGGGTTGAGACGGTCCCGGCTACCAGATCTGATACCAGGGCTTGTCGGTCGCCTGTTGCTGCAGCGACTTCGGCGTGCGTCCCTGCACCAGTTCGTAGGCGTCTTCGTACCACTCGCTGCCGGGATAGTTGAACCCCAGGACCGCCGCGGATTTCTGCGCTTCGTCGGCAATGCCTAACGTCACGTAAGCCTCGGTGATGCGATACAGCGCCTCGGGCACGTGCGTGGTGTCGCCGTACATGTCGACCACCGTCTTGAAGCGGTTGATGGCGGCCAGGAACTGCTTGCGGCGCAGGTAGAAACGGCCCACTTGCATTTCCATGCCGGCCAGATGGTCGCGCGTCAGGTCGATCTTGAGCGTCGAATCGCGAGCGTAGGTCGTTCCTGGAAAGCGGGTGACCACGTCCTGCAGCGCTTCGAGCGCCTTGCGCGTCATGTCCTGGTCGCGCTGCACGTCGGTGATCTGCTCGTAGTAGCAGAGGGCTTTCAGATAGTAGGCGTAGGCGATATCGCGATTGCCGGGGTGGATGGCGATAAAGCGGTCGAGGCCGGCGATGGCGTCTTCGTACTTGTTGTTCTGGTAGTGGGAATAGGCCGACATCAGCTTGGCCTTGGTCGCCCAAACCGAATAGGGGTGCTGCCGCTCGACCTCGTCGAAATAGGCGGCCGCGTCCTTGTAGCGGCCCTCGTCCAGGTAGGCGACTGCCTGGCTGTAGATTTCGTAGACGGTCTGTTCCTTGTAGGCGATCTCATCGTCGCTGGAACATGCTGCCAGCGCCAGGACTGCCGCGCCGACGGTCGCGGCCCGCAGGATTGCAAGGGAACTCCACCGACTCACGTCAGGCGTCCTTTCGGCAGGTATTTTGAATTCGCCGCGGCTCAGGCGACGCGGGTGACCGGCAGTATAACATCGCGGATTGCCCTGTCACGGGCCGGAACCCGGGTCTAGTGGTCCGATTCCAACATTCGCATCCCAGTTCAGAACGCAATCTTGCGAATGTTGGAATCAAAGGACCACTAGCAAATACACGATTCTAGTGGAGCTTTGGATTTGACATTCGCATCTCGCTCTTGCTGCCGACAGGGTAGCAAAATGTCAAATCCGCTCCACTAGGGGCGCGAAAACCGGCGGTTTCCCGGTCAGGCGATGGCCGCAAGACCGATTGGCGCGCTCCAGCCGACCGATGCCGGTGCAGCCGGCATGTCGACGATATCCCAAGCCGTACGGTCGGCCAGCACCTGGCGCATCAAGCGGGCGGTGTCGGCGTGGCTCGAACAGATGCCGGTGAAACGGCCGATGATCGGCCGGCCGCACAGATACATATCGCCGATGGCGTCGAGCGCCTTATGCAGCACAAACTCGTTGTCGTGGCGCAGGCCGTCGGCGTTGAGGATTCGATCGCCGTCGACGACGATGGCATTGTCCATGCTGCCGCCACGGGCCAGGCCCGCCTCGCGCAAGGCCGTGACGTCCGACAACAGGCCGAAGGTGCGCGAACGCGCCACATCCAGCTTAAAGGTGTCGCCGTCGAGCGTGACCGAGCAGGTCTGGCGGCCGATCGCCGCCGCCTTGAAGTCGATTTCGAAATCCACCGTCAGGCCGGCCGCAGCCGGGGCCAGCGTGACGCGCTTGGCGCCGTTGGCAACGCTGGTCGGCTTCAGAATTCGCAACGCTTTACGCGGGGCGTCCTGCTCAACCAGGCCCGCGCACTCCATCAGGAACACGAACGGATAGGCGCTGCCGTCCATGGCGGGCACTTCCGGCCCGTTGATTTCCACCAGGGCGTTGTCCACGCCGATGCCGTAGAATGCCGACATCAAGTGCTCGACGGTCGCGACGCTGACCCCGCTCGAGTCCGCGATCACCGTGCACATCCGCGAGTCCACCACCGAACTCCAGCGGGCTGGAATTTCCGCCCCGCCGCCGACCAGGTCGACGCGTTTGAAGACGATGCCGGTATTGGCCGGCGCCGGATGGAGTTTCAGACCGACCCGCGCGCCGGTGTGCAAACCCACCCCCATGCAGCCGATGGAGGATTTTAGGGTTCTTTGCCGGAGGGTAAGGGCGAGGGTTTCAGTCGAAGACGCAAAAAGGGACGCAACTGTCCCGGGGTTGCTCACGTCGAACGTCATCACACCAATCTTTCACACACCACGATCTTCCGGGCGTGCGTCCACGCCAGGTTGAACCGCTTTTGTAGGGCAGCAACCCCCCAAGACCGTGGAAATCATATTGTTGCAAATCGGGGTCTTTTGACAAGCGGAAAAAACTTCCAAACGCCATTACTACCTTTAAATTCAACCAACAAATACAACCTATTGGGGCCTTGGATAGCGCCTTTTTCAGTCGCAGGGCAGAACGAAAAGGGGTCCCGCTTGGGACCCCTTTCCGCCAGCAGATCAGCTACCGCCTCAATTGGCCTGGCGGCGCAGGAAGGCCGGAATGTCGAGTTCGTCCTCCGACTGCGACATCACCGGTCTGTCCGCCGGACCAACCGAGATGTTGAGTGCGGATGCAGCCGGCTTGGCCTCGGCCACCGGTTGCGGAGCAGGCGTGGCGGCCGGCGGCGACTTTACCGCTTGCTCCTGCGGCTCTGATCGCAGTCTGGCGGTCAGACTGCGGTACTTGTGGAACAGGCTGACGCGTTGACCGGCCGATTCCGGCTTGGTGTCGGCTTTTGGCGCGACGACGGCTGCTGCTGGAGCTGTAGGCCTAGCTTCGGGCCTGGCCGGCGACCCCAGCGGCAACATGGCCGGACGCGCGGCCAACGGACGGTCCGCCAGACGCGGCTGACCGACCGGTAGCGCCGACTTCATCGCCTCAGCCACGGCGGCGGCTTGAGCGGCTTGCGGCTTTGGCGCGGGCGTCTCGATCATCGGTGCCGGAGCAGGCTCGGCCGCTTCCGCGATCTCGGGCGCGGGTTCAGCAATCGGCTCGGGTGCGGCCATCTCGTCGCGGATGGCCGCGGCCATCTGCGCGAGTTGTACGTCCTCCGCCGCCAGCTGCGACGACGCGGCTGCTGGCGCCAAGGTGGCGCCGAAGCCCAGCTGTGGTTGAGCCGCCGTCGCGGGTTGCATTGGCGCCGCAACCGGCTGCACGGTCGCGGCCGCAACCGCCGCAGGTGCGCGCGCGGCCACGGGCATCACTGGCTTGACCTCGGGCAGCAGCTTGCCGACCGCGCGGACGTCCTTGCGGACGTTCATCGGCCGCGGCTGAATTCCGGCTTCTGACTCGATGCCGGTCGCCACCACCGATACCCGGATGCGGCCTTCCAGGCTCTCATCGAAAGCCGACCCGAAAATGATGTGGGCGTCGGTTTCGACTTCGTCCCGGATACGATTCGCCGCCTCGTCAACCTCGAACAGCGTGATGTCGTTGCCGCCGGTGATGTTGATCAGCACACCCTTGGCGCCACGCATCGAGGTTTCCTCGAGCAGCGGGTTGGCGATGGCCGCCTCGGCGGCGTCGAGCGCACGACGGTCGCCCGAAGCCTCGCCCGAGCCCATCATCGCCCGACCCATTTCCTTCATCACCGTGCGTACGTCGGCGAAATCGAGGTTGATCAGCCCCGGCATCATCATCAGATCGGTGACGCTGCGCACGCCGCCGTAGAGCACGTCATCGGCCATCTTGAAGGCATCGGCGAAGGTGGTCTTCTCGTTGGCCACCCGAAACAGGTTCTGGTTGGGAATCACGATCAACGTATCCACGAACCCGGCCAGCTCCTCGATGCCGGACTCGGCGAGCCGCATGCGATGGGCGCCCTCGAAGTGGAACGGCTTGGTGACCACGCCGACGACGAGGATGCCGCATTCGCGCGCGACGCGGGCGATCACCGGCGCCGCGCCGGTGCCGGTGCCGCCGCCCATGCCGGCGGTGATGAAGGCCATGTGGCTGCCTTCAAGTTCGCGCACGATCAGCTCGATCGCCTCTTCGGCGGCGTGGCGGCCGATATCGGGCCGCGCCCCGGCGCCCAGGCCCTGGGTGGTGTCCCGGCCCAGTTGGATGCGCCGGTCGGTGCGCGATGTGGCCAACGCCTGGGCATCGGTGTTGGCGACGACGAAGTCGACGCCGTCAAGCGCGGCCTGGATCATGTTGTTGACGGCGTTGCCGCCGGCGCCGCCGACGCCGACGACGGTGATGCGCGGCTTCAGCTGCGCCTCGATGTTGGTCTTGGGTACGGTAATGTTGATGGTCATGGCAGCCTCCAGTTTGGATCGCGTTGCAACGGGTGTGGTGTTCGTTCCACGGGCAACTTGTTTTTGGTTCCGCCGCGGCGGTCGCGACCGCCGTGCCGGTTTTGTGTTGCCGGTCCTTCCCTCACGTCAGAAATTCTCCTTGAGCCATTGGCCGAGCCGGCCGAGCCGGCCCTTCTCGGTGGCGCCGTGCGGTCCGGCGACCGGCCGCACGACGTGTTCTTTCAGTCCAAAGCGCAGCAGGCCGGCGGCGGCCGCGAAGGCCGGCCCCGACACGGATTCGGGCAGTCCGCGGATCGGCCGGGGCCGCGCCAGACGCACCTGCTTGTCGAGCACCAGTTCGGCCAGGTCGCGCGCGCCTTCGAGCTGGCTGGCGCCGCCGGTCAGCACGACGCGCCGGCCGGCCTGCTTGGCGAAACCGCCGGCTTCCAGGCAGCCGCGCACATGCTCGAAGGTTTCCTCGATGCGCGGCTGAATGATCTGTACCAGCATCGATTTCGGCACCTCGCTGGCGCCGACTTCGTCGTCCTCGCCCACCAGCGGAACTTTCAGAAGTTCGCGCGCGTCAGCCGGTGTCTGCACGACACTGCCGTAAACAGTTTTCAAACGCTCGGCCTTGGCGATCGGCGTCGACAGACCTTTGGCGATATCCGCGGTGACGTGGTTGCCCCCAATTGGGATGGAATCGACGAACATCAGCTGCCCGTCCATGAACACGGCGATTGACGTGGTGCCGCCGCCCATGTCGATGACGGTCACGCCCAGCTCCTTCTCGTCATCCACCAGGCACGCCAACCCAGCGGCGTACGGCGAAACCACGCGCGCGGCCGGGTCCAGGTCGCAACGCTCGATCACGGTGGCGAGGTTGCGCACCGGTCCGATGCCGGCGGTGACCAGCTGGATGGCCACGCTGAGCTTCTGTCCGTACATGCCGCGCGGGTCGACGATGCCGTGGCCGCCATCGATGCTGTAGCCAGTAGGAATGCAATGGATGACCTCGCGGTCGGGGCTGTCGACCTCGACCGCGCTGATGTCGAGTATCCGGCGCACATCGGCCTCGCGAATCTGGTGGCCGGCCACGGCCAGCTGCGCCTCGACCTTGCGTGAGCGCGGCGCGCCGCACGAGACGTTGACGAACACCTTCTCGATGCGCGTGTTGGCCATTTGCTCGGCGGCCCCGACCGCCTCGCGTACCGACGATTCGGCTTCGTCGAGATTGGCGATCTGGCCGTTGCGCAAACCCCGCGCCCGATGGTGGCCGACACCCACCACCTGAAGCTCACCGTCTTCGCCCAGTTGAGCGATCAGGCAGGCGACCTTGGTGGTGCCGATATCGAGCGCGGCCAGGACGCTGGCGCGCGAGGCTCCGCGCCCGGCGGGTTTGCTGTCTTTCTTGGGTTGTTCGGCTGTTGCCATGGCGGTGTCCTTGCGGTTAGGCGTCCTGCTTGGGCCCGGCATCCGGGATCGGCGGCGCAGGCGACGGCGCGACGGCGCCATCGGGTTTGCGAACGCGGATGATCAGTTGCCCGGGCACGCGCAGGTCGATGAATTCCAGGTCGCGGAGCAGGATTTTGTGGTCGCGCTCCAACGCCGCCAGCCGGTCCAGGGCCGGGGCGATGTCGCCCTCGGGCAGGCGCACGGCAGCGGCCGTTTCCAGAGAGTCGAACAGCACGTTCCAGCGCCGTTCCCCGACATAGACCGCGCCGCGCAAGCGGCCGGCGAGGTTCGGCCGGCCGGCGATACTGTCCATCAACCGCGACGCCGCCCGCGGTGCGCCCGCGCCGACGATCAGCGGCAGGTCGCCGTACTGGCCTGTGACATCGACGATGGCGTTGCCTTCGGCGTCGACCAGCGTGTAGCGCTGGCCGCGCTGCCACAACGCGAATGCCGTCTTTTCCTGGATCACCACATGTACGGTCTGGGGCAGTTTGCGCTCGACCTGGGCCGACTTGACCCACGGCAGCGCCTCGATGGCTTCGCGCGTCTGCTCCACGTCGATTGCCAGGATCGGCGCGCCGCGTTCGTGATCGACGGCGGCGAGGATGTCTTGCGGACGCGACTGCACGCGGCCCTGCACCGTCAGGTTTTCGAGCCGCAGGCCGGCGGCGGCGCTGGCATCGAGCACCGCGTCGCCTGCCCGAGCGACGCCGGTCGTCAGGCCCGGCTCGATCGCGGGCATCGAAAACAGTCCAAAGCGAACTGCCGCCGCCACCGCCACGACGACAACGACCAACGCCGCGACGGAAAGCGCTAGTCGCCGCATCGCGCGTTCTCCACCATCCAGCCCACCAGGTCGCCGAAACTCATGCCGATGTGGGCGGCCTGCTCTGGAACCAGCGACGTGGGCGTCAGACCGGGCTGGGTGTTGACCTCCAGCATGTAAAATTCCTGCCCGTCATAGCGCAGATCGGCGCGCGACACGCCGCGGCAGCCCAGCGCCGCGTGCGCGGCCAGCGACAGGTCCATCGCCCGGCCGTAAGCCGCCGGATCGAGTTGCGCTGGCAACACATGGCGTGAGCCGCCGGGCGCGTACTTGGCCTCGTAGTCGTAGAACGCGCGATCGGTAGTGATCTCGGTCACCGCCAGCGCCCGGTCGCCCAGCACCGCGACGGTGACTTCGCGACCGGGGATGTACTGCTCGACCATGATCGGGCCGTCGGTCGGAATGCCAAGATCGTCCAGCGGCGGACGGTTGTCGCCCGGATGAACGAACTTCACGCCGACGCTGGACCCTTCGTTGATCGGCTTGATGACGTAGGGCGGAGGCAGCACGTCGCCGGCCTCGGCCTCGGCGCGGGTGACGACCTTGTCGGCTGCGACGGGAATGCCGGCCGCGGCGAACACGCGCTTGGCCATCGGCTTATCCATCGCCAGCGCCGACGCCAGCCGGCCCGAATTGGTGTAGGGCAGCCCCAGCATGTCGAGCAGGCCCTGAATGCAGCCGTCTTCGCCGTAGCGGCCGTGCAGGGCGTTGAAGACCACGTCGGGGCGGCTGGCCTTCAGCAGCGTCAGCAGCGCCGAGAGATCGCGCGTCACGTCGATCAGTGTGACGTCGGCGCCTGACTCCTTGAGGGCGCGCGCGGCAGCCTTGCCCGACACCAGCGAGACCTCGCGTTCGCTCGAGAAGCCGCCGTAAAGCACAGCGATGCGTTGCGCGCGTCGGCTCATGGCGCGCCCCCGGCGGACAACGCGCGCGGATCGTCGGCGCGGACGCCGATACGGCGGATCTCCCACTCAAGGCGGATTCCGGCGGTTTCCTTGACGCGGCGGCGCACGTCCTCACCGAGGTCTTCCAACTCAGCCGCCGTCGCCGCGCCGGTGTTGATCAGAAAATTGCAATGCTTCTCCGAGACCTGAGCACCGCCGCGCACAAGCCCGCGGCACCCGGCGCGATCGATCAGCTCCCACGCCTTGGCTTCGGCCGGATTGGCGAAGGTGGACCCGCCGGTGCGGCTTTGCGTCGGCTGGCTTTGGTCGCGCTCGTCGCGGATTTCCCGGATACGACGGGTGATCGCCTCGGGGTCGCCCGCCACGCCGCGCACCTCGGCGCCCAGGAACACCCAATCCTCGGGCACGCTGCAGTGTCGGTAGCTGAAACCCAGGTCGGCCAGCGACAGCTTGTGGACCTGGCCGCGCGGATCAAGCGCCGTGGCCGAGACGCAGATGTTCTGCATCTCGCGACCGTAGGCGCCGGCGTTCATGCGTAGCGCGCCGCCGATCGTACCGGGAATCCCGGTCAGGAATTCCAGCCCGGCGATGGCGTGATCGCGCGCCGCTGTCGCGACGTTGGCGTCGATGGCCGCGGCACCGCAGCGCAGGCCGAGGCCGTCGGCCTCGATGGTGTTGAACGCCTTGCCGAGGCGGATGGTCACGCCCGGCACGCCGCCGTCGCGCACCAGTATGTTGGAGCCGAGACCGATGATGGTCACGGGCACGTCGGCCGGCCGTAGACGCAGGAATTGCGCCAGATCGGCAACATCGGCCGGCGTGTACAGAACTTCGGCCGGCCCGCCGACGCGGAACCACGTCATGCGGCCCAAGTTGGCCAACGGCTGATAGCCGCCGCGCACCGCTGGCAGGCGCGCGATCAGCCCCGGCGATGTGGCTGTGGCGGCCATCATGCGGCGCTTCCGGACTTGCGAACCGAGGTGCCGGCCTTGCGGATCGCCGCCAGTTCGGCCGGCAGGGCCGCGGCCCATGCGGTGATGTTGCCGGCCCCCAGGCAAACCACCATGTCGCCCGGCTGCGCGATATCGTCGATCACCGCGGCCAGATGCTTGGGCGACAACAGCGCCGTCACGTTGGGGTGGCCGTGGGTGTGAAGCCCGTTGATGAGCGCATCGCGGCTGATGCCCTCGATCGGCGCCTCGCCGGCCGGATACACGTCGGCGACGATGACGTGGTCGGCATCGTTGAAACAGGTGCAAAAGCCCTCGAACAGGGATTGCAAGCGCGAGTAGCGATGGGGTTGCACCACGGCGATGACGCGGCCCTTGCCGGCGGTGCGCGCAGCCTTCAGGACCGCGGCGATTTCCACCGGGTGGTGGCCGTAGTCGTCGACCACGACGATGCCGTCGACCTCGCCGACGATGGTGAAGCGCCGCTTGACGCCCTTGAAGCGCGCCAGACCTTCGCGGATCACGTCGTCGGCGATGCCCATGTCGGCGGCCACCGACACCGCGGCCAGGGCGTTCAGCAC
>JANRJB010000288.1:0-5449 GCA_033764265.1 Rhodospirillaceae bacterium
GCCCCGCCCAGGAACGTGAGCGGCGTGACCACCAGCCCCGGCACGATCCACAGCTGTTCCCAGCCCTTGGCCCAGACACCCAGGACGAAGCCGAACAGGCAAAAGGTCAGCGTGGTCAGCACCAGGAACGCCAGCATCCAGCCGGGGTGCGCGATGCGGATGTCGACGAACAGCGATGCGGTGGCCAGGATCAGAAACGCCAGCACGATGGACTTGGTGGCGGCGGCGCCGACGAAGGCCAGCACCGCCTCGAACGCCGAGACCGGCGCGGACAGCAGCTCGTAGATGGTGCCCGAGAACTTCTGCATGAAGATGCCGAACGAGGCGTTGGACAGGCTTTCCACGAACACGGCGAGCATGATCAGGCCGGGCACGATGAACGCGCCGTACGAAACGCCGCCGACCTCGGTCATGCGCGAGCCGATGGCCGAACCGAACACCACGAAATACAGCGAGGTGGTGATGACCGGCGTCAGCACGCTCTGTACCGCCGAGCGCCAGAAGCGGATCATCTCGAACTTGTAGAGCGCCCAGACGCCGTGATGGTTGAACACGCCGACGGTCATGATGCAGCCTCCGCGCGCGCCGGGGCCGGCCGTTCGCTGACCAGGCTGACGAAAATGTCCTCGAGCGAGCTTTGCTCGGTGTGGAGGTCCTTGTAGGCCACGCCCAGGTCGGTCATGCGGCGCAGCAGGGATGCAATGCCGGTCCGCTCGGCGTTGGTGTCGAACACATACTCCAGCTCGTGGCCGCCGGCCTTTAGGGTCAGCGGCCATTCGGCCAGGCCGGCCGGAAGCGCGGCCAGCGGCTCCTGCAGCTGCAAGGTCAGCCGTTTCTGGCCCATCTTCTTCATCAGCGTGGACTTGTCCTCGACCAGGATCAGCCGGCCCTTGCTGATGACGCCGACGCGGTCGGCCATGTCTTCGGCTTCTTCGATGTAATGGGTGGTGAGGATGATGGTGACGCCGCGCGCGCGCAGACTGCGCACCAGCGCCCACATGTCGCGCCGCAGCTCGACGTCGACGCCCGCGGTCGGTTCGTCCAGGAACAAGATCTCCGGCTCATGCGACAGGGCCTTGGCGATCATGACGCGGCGCTTCATGCCGCCCGACAGCGTCATGATCTTGGCGTCGCGCTTGTCCCACAGCGCCAGATCGCGCAGCACTTGTTCGACGTAGGCGCGGTTGGGCGGGCGGCCGTAGAGCCCGCGGCTGTAGCTGGCCGTGCCGATCACGGTTTCGTACATGTCGGTGGCCAGTTCCTGCGGCACCAGGCCGATCTTGGACCGCGCGGCGCGATACTCGCGCAAGATGTCGTGCCCGGCGGCGCGCACCGTGCCGGACGAAGCGGTGACGATGCCGCAAACGATGTTGATCAGCGTGGTCTTGCCGGCGCCGTTGGGGCCGAGCAGCGCGAAAATCTCGCCCTTGGCGATGTCCAGGTCGATGCCGGCCAGGGCCTGAAAGCCGCCGGCATAGGTTTTGGTCAGGGCGGAGATCGACAGGACGGAGGACATGGGATTGGGCGCGGTCGAATGGGGCCGACAGGTAGAAATTTTCCGCCGCCGCAAGTCAAGCCTTATGCCGATCAAGCGCTCACGACGCAGGCCTATCCCCACGGCCCGCGCCGGTCGCTGCCCGAGTCAGGGATGATCCCGCGCCGGCCGGTACGCAGCGGCCGGGTGTGGTGCTCGAACGGCCGGCTGCGCGGCCGGTCGAACACCGGCACGCTGGGCTTCCTGAAGAAGAACACCAGCACCGCGCCGGCGACGAAGCCGCCGATATGGGCCATGAAGGCGACGCCCGGCTGGCCGGGATCGACGCCGGCCGAACTGATCAGCTGGCCCGCGAACCACAGGCCGAGCACGATGAACGCCGGCACGTGCCAGATCGAGATGTATACGATGATCCACACGAACACGCGGATATTGGCGCGCGGGTGCAAGACCAGATAGGCGCCGGTGACGCCCGAGATGGCGCCCGAGGCGCCGATCATCGGCACCGGTGAATCGGGCGCGGCCAGCGTCTGCGTCAGCGCCGCGGCCACCCCGCACAGTACGTAGAACAGCAGGTAGCGGCCGTGGCCCAGCGAGGCCTCGACATTGTCGCCGTAAATCCACAGGTACAGCATGTTGCCCAGCAGGTGCATGATGCCGCCGTGCAGGAACATCGAGGTGAACAGCGTGAGCACGCCGGGAATGCGGCCGATGCGCTCGTCGACCTCCACCGCGCCGAACAGCTCGCCCGGGATCAGCCCGAAGACGTAAACCGCCACCTCGCCGCGCTGGCCGAGCGAGGCCTGCCACAGATAAACGGCGACGCACGCCGCGATCAGCGCGTAGTTCACCCACGGACGCTGGGTGTGCGGATTGTCGTCGCCGATGGGCAGGAAGAACATGGTGGGGCGGAGCCTGTGGGACGACCCCCCTCACCCGACCTTCGGCAAGCGAACGCAAGACGCACGCGCTGACCTCAAGTCACCCTCTCCCCCCAGCGGTCTGGGGGGAGAGGGAAGGGTGAGGGGGGACTGCTGGGTTCGATCGTCGGACGCTACCGTAGCTGCGTTCTTACCACGATACCATCGCGCTCGGAGCATGGCCGCTCTACCCGCCGCGCAGCTTGTGAACCCGCATCAGGCGTTCCAGCGCAACCTGTTTCATCGCCTCGGTCATGAAAAAGCCGTCGTCACCCCCGTTCGCGCGCCATTCGGCCATCGACATGGCCAGCTTGGCGCGCTGCCGGTCGAGCGCGTTGCCGGGCGAGACGAACTGCTCGCACGTCTCCACGTCGATCTTGGCGTGCTTGACCAGATCGCGCAGGCACTTGCGGTAGAGCGTGTCCTCGGTGCGCCAGGTGCGGAAGTCGGGCTCTTCGGCGAAGCCGCCGATCAGGTCGTGCCAGATGCGCCGGACGCAGAAGTTGATCGGGTTGCTTTCGTCCATCGACGCGCGCCAGTCGGCGTGCATCGGTAGGTCGATTCGCGTGCGCGTGAACACATAGCCCAGCGAATCGTCGGCCAGCAGCGCATGCAGACACAGCCGGACGTGGTCGGCGTAGAACACATCGTCGGCATCGAGGAAGAACAGGAACTGCCCGGCGGAGCGGCGCACGCCTTCGTTGCGGGCAAATCCGGGGCCTTTGTTCTCCGCCAGCACGACGAGACGCACCGCGGGTTCGCGCGCGGCCCAGGCCCGCACGCGCGCGGCCGTGTCGTCGGTGGAGTGGTCGTCGACCACGACGATCTCGGCCTCCAGCACCATCGCCGCCGACGCGGCGCTCACCGCAGCTGCGGCGCTTGCGAGCGTGCGGTCGATGGTCGCCGCGGCGTTGTAGGCGGGAATCACGATCGCGGCGGAGGGCGGCAGGCGCGAGGGCATGGTCAACGATGCGGCAATTCAAGGGCGAGCGAACGCATCAGGCAACTTCATTCACCGAGGCGCACCAAGGCGTCGGCCGAGTCGACGATGGGGATTCCGGCGAATGAGCCGATCGCACGCAAATCCTTGTCGCCGGAAACGATGAGATCGGCCCGGGCTGCAATCGCCAGTGCAAGCACTTCATCGTCGTCAGGATCGCGGCTGACCGGCATGGGAAGCGATGGCGGTTCGATGACCTCGGCGATGAGCGTCAGCTCAGCCATGACCTGGGGGATTTCGAGTCCGGATGCGTTGATCGAAGCTTGAAACTTGGTCCGTCTGAAAACCGCTTCAAGTTCGCGCAGGAGCGCGGGCGAACTGCTGAGTCTGAGTCTGCCGTTCCGAATGCGTTGCAACAACGTGTGAGGAGGACCGCGCCAGAGCAGGCCGGAAATCAGGACGTTTGTGTCAACGACGACCAGCACGCCGGTCGGCACGCCTTTCAGCTCTGGCGGCCTTCACTTCAGCGTTGATCTCTTCCATCGGCATCGGTGCGATGCCGGCCGCGTTGACACGTCCAGCCACGTCCAGCAATCGGTCGACAGCTTGCCGCCGCCTTAGCGCGTCGGCGAAAAGCTGTTCCAGGGCCGCCGGCGCCAGCAACCCGGCATCGCGGGCGGCTTGCGCGGTCTGCTCTGACAGTTCGACTTGCAGTTTAACCATGGCTCATCTTGAATCCCGCGTCACCACGAGGATGACGAACAACGTCGTCTTGACAGCTTATATGTGAATCGCGCGCTTGTCGACGTTGAGCGCGGCTTCCTTGACCGCTTCGCCCAGCTGCGGGTGGGCGTGGCAGGTGCGGGCGATGTCTTCGGCCGCGGCGCCGAATTCCATGCCAAGCGCCACTTCCATGATCAGGTCGCCGGCCATGGGCCCGACGATGTGGCAGCCCAGCACGCGATCGGTCGCGGCGTCGGCCAGGATTTTCACGAAGCCATCGGTATCGGCGTTGCAGCGCGCACGGCTGTTGGCGGTGAACGGGAACTTGCCGGCCTTGTAGGCGATGCCCGCCTCTTTCAGCTGTTCCTCGGTTTTGCCCAGGCCCGCCACTTCGGGCCATGTATAGACCACGCTCGGAATCGCGTCGTACATGATGTGCGCGGTGTGCCCGGAGATGATTTCCGCCGCCGCGACGCCCTCGTCCTCGGCCTTATGGGCCAGCATCATGCCGCCGATCACGTCGCCGATGGCGAAGATGCCTTCCACGTTGGTCTGAAAGTTCTGGTCGACCGGCACGAAGCCGCGCTTGTCCACCGTCACGCCCGCGGCCTCGAGGCCCAGGCCCTGGGTGTAGGGTCGCCGGCCGACCGCGACCAGCACCACCTCGGCCTTCATCTCTTGCGACGGGCCGCCTTTTGCCGGCTCGACCTTCAGCGTCACGCCGGTCTTGTCCGCCACGGCCGCAGTGACCTTGTGGCCCAGCGTGAATTTCAGGCCCTGTTTTTCGAGAATTCGCTGCGTCTGCTTGCGCACTTCGCCGTCCATCGGCGGCAGGATGAAATCCAGGAACTCGATCACCGTGACCTCGGCGCCCAGCCGGCGCCAGACCGAGCCCATCTCGAGACCGATCACGCCGGCGCCGATCACCACCATGGACTTGGGCACCTTGGGCAGCGCCAGCGCGCCGGTGGACGAGACGATTTGCTGCTCGTCGATGGTTATGCCCGGCAGCGGCGTGACCTCGGACCCCGTGGCAATCACCACGTATTTCGCCGTGTAGGTGGCGTCGGCGCCGTCGAGACCCTTCACCGCGACCTGATGTGCGCCGCGCGCGGCCTTGACGATCGTGCCGGTGCCTTTCAGGTAGGTGACCTTGTTTTTCTTGAACAGGAACTCGATGCCGGTGGTGTTCTGCTTCACCACGTCGTCCTTGCGCGCGAGCATGGTGGCAAGGTCGAGCTCGACCTTGGCCAGCTTGATGCCGTGTCCGGCGAAGGAATGATTGGCTTCCTCGAACAGGTGCGAGGATTGCAAGAGCGCCTTCGACGGAATGCAGCCGACGTTGAGGCAGGTGCCGCCCAGGCTGCCGCG
>JANRJB010000302.1:0-9976 GCA_033764265.1 Rhodospirillaceae bacterium
GATGCCGCGGTTCATTCCGCAAAGGATCTGCCGGCGACGCTGGATGCGGGCCTGCGGATCGCTGCCACGTTGCCGCGCGAGGACCCGCGCGAGGCCTTCGTTTCGGCCGGCTACGCTCGCCTGGCCGACGTGCCCGAGGCCGGCGTGTTCGGCACCGCCTCGGTACGTCGCGCGGCGTTGCTCAAGGCACTCAGGCCCAAGGCGCGGTTCGATCTGCTGCGCGGCAACGTCGAGGAGCGGGTCGCCGCGTTGCACGCGCGCCCCTTGGACGGGACCATTCTGGCGGTGGCCGGCCTGAAGCGCCTTGGGCTTGCGGCCCACATCCGCGAGACGCTCGACCCCGATGCGTTGATGCCCGATCCGGGGCAGGGGGCCATCGCCATCGTCGCGCGTGGCGATGACGCCTCTGTGCGCCTGGCGCTCGCGCGCATCAATCATGGCCCGACGCTTCTGGCCATCACCGCCGAACGCGCCGTGCTCGCTGCCGCCGGCGCGCAAGTTGTCATTGGGGCGCTTGCCGACGTGAATCACGGCGTTCTGACCTTGCGCGCGGTGGCCGCCGATCCGGCAGGCCGTATGATCGCCCGCGCGCGGATTGCAGGCCCGGCGCGCACCGCGGACGCACTGGGCGTCGCGGCCGCGGACCGGCTGTTAGCGTCGGCAGCACAGGCCCGGCGCGCATGACCAGGCCCGTCATCATTCTCAACACGCGGCCTGTCATCTACCGCGACGTGATGCGCGCGGGCTTGGCGCCGCTCGCCGTACCGGTCATCGACGCGCCGCTGCTCGAGACCCGGCCGCTCGCGGTGATCGTACCGCGCGCGGCGGCGTTCGATGCACTGATCTTCACCAGCCAGATCGCGGCGGCGTTCTTCCCGGCCGATGAGGCCTGGCGGGCGACGCCGGTCTACGCTGTGGGCGATGCCACCGCCGATGCGGCTCGGCGTGCGGGATTTTCGCGCGTCATCTCGGCCGCCGGCAATGCCCGCGATCTCGCCCGGGTGCTGGAGCAAAATCGGTTCCGCCGCGCACTGTATCCTTCGGCGGTCGATGTGGCGGCAGCGCTGGATGCTGACTTTTCATGCCGGATCGTGCGCCTTGCCACCTACCGCATGGAGCTGAGGGGTTCGTTTGAGCCGGGAATCATACAGACGTTGCGCGCCGCTGCGCGAATTGTCGTGCCGGTTTTCAGCCGGCGGTCGGCCCGCGCGGCCGCTACGGCGCTAACCAATGCCAAGGTGACGGCAGAGGTCGTCGCCATCGGGATCAGTGCCACGGCGCTCGATCTCGACGCACCTCCACCGTGGCGGTGGCACCTCATCGCGCGCGAACCCACGCTTGCGGCTGTCGTGGACGCGATCCACCCGCTGGTCGCGAACCCCTCGCGCGCCATTGAGGCCGCGTAGCATGTCGGCGTTCTTGCTCGCCCGACATCCAGCGCTGCGGCCGCGGCGACTGCGCGCCGCTCCTTGGCGTCGACGGCTGGTCGCCGAAACCGTGTTGACTCCAGCCGACCTGGTCTGGCCACTGTTCGTGATCGAGGGCGAGGATCGTGCTGATCCGGTGCCCAGCCTGCCAGGTGTCGCGCGCCTGACCATCGACCGTCTGGTCGACGCCGCGGAATCAGCGCAACAATTGGGTATTCCCGCTGTTGCGCTGTTTCCGGCCATCGACGGGTCGCTCAAGGACGCCCGCGGGAGCGAGGCGCTCAATGCCGACAATCTCGTCTGCCGTGCCGTGCGGGCGCTGAAAGCCCGCGTGCCCGATATCGGCGTCATCTGCGACGTGGCGCTTGATCCCTACACCGACCACGGCCACGACGGCGTGATCGTCGACGGTCGCGTCGATAACGACGCCACGGTCGCTATTCTCCGCGAGCAGGCGCTGGTGCTGGCGCGCGCTGGCTGCGACGTGGTGGCGCCATCGGACATGATGGACGGCCGCGTCGGCGCGATCCGCCAAGCCCTCGAGGCTGAGGATTTCACGGACACGCTGATTCTATCGTACGCCGTCAAGTACGCCTCGGCGTTCTACGGTCCGTTTCGCGACGCGGTGGGGTCGTCGTCGGCGCTCGCGCGACGGGCCGGACCGGTCGACAAGCACAGCTACCAGATGGACCCCGCCAACAGCCGCGAGGCGCTGGTCGAGGCGGCGCTCGATACCGCCGAAGGCGCCGACATGCTGATGGTCAAGCCCGCGGGAACGTCGCTTGACGTGATCGCCGCCGTCAGCGCCGCCACGCCGCTGCCGGTGCTGGGTTACCAGGTCAGCGGCGAGTATGCGGCGATCAAGCTTGCGGCCGAACATGGGGCGCTCGACGGCCCCGCGGCGCTGCGCGAGTCCCTGGTCGCCATCAAACGCGCCGGAGCACGGGCCATTTTTACCTATGCTGCGCTCGACGTTGCTCGCGATATGCGGGCCGACGCAGCCGGACAGGAGGCTGCGGCATGATTCCGATCATGGTTGCGCCGACCGCCGGCGCCATCGTCATCGTCGGCGGCGGCGGCGGCGCCCTGCAGCGTCTGCGTCTGGTGGACGAGTACGCCGCGCCCCAGGTTCACGTGTTTGCCGAAACGGCCGACGCCGAAGTCGTAACGCTTGCCGGCGCGCGCTTGACCGCGCGTTGGCCGACGGCCGAGGACTTCGCGCGCCTCGTGCCGCGGATCGTGTTCATCGCCGACCTGGGCGACGAGCAATCGACGCCGTTCATTGCGCTGGCTCATCGCGTCGGCGCCCTGGTCAATGTCCACGATCGCACACCGCTGTGCGATTTCCATGTACCGGCCCGCCTGCGGCGCGGAAAATTACAGGTTACCGTCAGCACCGATGGTGCGGCGCCCGCTCTGGCCAGTCTGATGCGCGACCGAATCGGCAGGTCGTTCGGCCCGGAGTGGGGCGAGCGCATCGATCGGTTGGGCGCGCTGCGCAGCGCGCTGCTCGCTCAGGGTGTCCGCGGCGCGCAGCTTTCGCAGCGCCTGGCAGCGGAGATTGATCGGCACCAGTGGCTCCACTGACTGGCTTGCGCCGGGCGGCAAGTCGGTCAATAACCTCGGCCATGCCGTTGACGCCGATTCGCGCCGCTGTACTGGCCTTGATCGCCTGTGTCGCGCCTGCCGCCGCGCAAGACGTGGTCAAGGTGGCGCGTGCCCCGCTCCCACCCAGCCTGGGCGTGCCGTTTACCGCCATTGGCCATCCATCGAGCGAAGTTTGGATCGCCCTGTTCGACGCCTTGACGGTGATCGACCCCGACGGCCAGTTGCGCCCGGCGCTGGCGCTGTCATGGGAAAACCCGGCACCGGCCGTGTGGCGCTTCCGGCTACGGCCCGGGATCACGTTTCACAACGGCGCCCCGTTCAATGCTCATGCGGTGATGGCGACGCTCGACTTATTGCGCGGGCCGGATGGCGCCAAGTTCTACGTTTCGCCGGACTTGCGCGACGTGACCGCGGTGCGCCCGGTCGACGACCTGACGGTCGAGATCGAAACCCGCGTGCCCGATCCGTTGCTGCCGCGGCGCTTATCGGCCTATTTCATCGTCGAGCCGGGGGCGTGGTCCGCATTGGGCGAGGACGGCTTCGCGCAAGCTCCGATCGGGACCGGGCCGCTCACGCTGGTCGATTGGGGCCGCGGCTCGGCGATCACGCGGTTGAAGGCGTTCCCGAATAGCTGGCGCGCGCCCCAAGTGGACGAGGTCCACCTCTACGCGGTGCCTGAACCCGTGCGCCGCGTGCAGGCGTTGCTTTCGGGGCAGGTGGATATCGCCACCAAGCTGGGTCCAGAGGAGTTGCGCCAATTGCCTGAGACCGGCGTCAGCACCGTGGTTCTGCAAAAGCCTCAGGTGATGAGCTTGACCTTCCGCACTGTCGGCAACGATGGCTCGCCGCTGCACGACGTGCGCGTGCGCGAGGCCTTGTCGCTCGCGGTCGACCGTAGCGCCGTGACTGCCGCGGTGTTCGATGGACTGGCCCAGGCGGCCAGCCAAGGCACCACGCCGTCGGCCCTGGGTTTCGACCCGGCATTGCCGGTTTTGCCGTATGACCCTGCGCGCGCGCGGGCCCTATTGGCCGAGGCCGGCTATCCGAACGGCTTTGACCTGCAGATCGAGGTTTTCATCGGGATGCTGGCGTCCGACGACCTGATTTATCAGCAGGCGGCGCAAAACCTGCGCGAGGTCGGCGTGAACGTGGAGTTGCGCACCACAACGTTTCCCGATTGGCTGCGGCGTTTCTCCGGCGGCGGCTGGGGCGATATCGACGCCTTTTCATATGCCTGGGACAGCAGCGCGACATTCGATGCCAGCCGGGCCATCGAACTGTCCTCGTGCGTCAAGCTCAACCCATATTTTTGCGAGCCGGCGCTGACGCCGATGATCGAGGCCGTGCGTCAGGAAATGAACCAGGACCTGCGCGTGCAGAATCTGCGCGCGTTGGGAGCCGCCGTGCGAAATGCCTATCCCGCTATCTGGATCATGAATGCGGTCGATACCTATGCCGCCGGGCCGCGCGTCAAGGGCCTGGAGGTGTGGTCGATGGGGATCCGGTACGAAAAACTGCAACTGAGTGGAAAAGCGGCCGACTAACCGGCCGGCCGGTAGCCGATCTCGCGAAATACTTCGGCGTTGTGTTCGCCCAGCGCCGGCGGACGGCGCCCCACGGTGCCCGACACGCCGTCCAGCACCAGGGGTGAGACCAGCGTGCGGGTCGCGCCGTCGCCGGGCAGCACCATCGGCTGCACCCAACCCATGTGCGCCACCTGCGGTTCGGACAGCGCCTGGGAGATGGAGTTGATCGGTTCGCACGGCACGTCGGCGGCGCGGAATTTCGCCACCCAGGCCGCCACGGAGTCCTTGGCGAATTCCGCGTGCAACACCAGGGCCAGCGTCTCCTGGTTCTTGGCCCGCAACGCGGTCGTGGAAAACCGCGTGTCCGCGGCCAGATCCGGCCGTTGCAACACAGCGCACACCGATTGCCACAGCTTGTCGTTGCCGGCGGCCAGCACGAAATGGCCGTCGGCGGCCGCGAAACCCCGATAGGGCGCGTTGCGCGGATGCGCCGAGCCGTGGCGCACAGGATCGCGCCCGGTGCCGTAGTACTCGCTGGTTTGGAACGCGGCGACGGCCAGGCTCGCCCCCAGCATGGTGGCGTCAATGTGTCCGCCCACCCCGCCCTGGGCCACGCGTCGCAGCAGCGCGGCGATGGCGAAGGCGCCGTGCAGCCCGGTCGCCATGTCGGAGATTGGAACTCCGGCCTTGAGCGGCGGGCCGTCGCGCTCGCCGGTCACGCTCATGATGCCGGACACCGCCTGCACGCTGACGTCGAAACCGCCATCGCCCGACCGCGGCCCGCTCTGGCCGAAGGCCGAGATCGAGCAGTAGACCAGATCGCGTCGCCCCCGCGTCACATCCGCGTAGCCGAGGCCAAGCCGGGCCATGACGCCGGGGCGGTTGTTCTCGACCACCACCTGCGCGGCGGCGATCAGCGCCAGGGCGGCGGCGCGGCCGTCGGCGGACTTCAGGTCCAGCACGACCGATCGCTTATTGCGGTTCAAGGCGGCGAAATTCTCGCCGTATCCGCCGGTATGGGGCGGCCAGCCGCGCAAGGAATCCCCGCCCGGCGGTTCCACCTTGATCACGTCGGCGCCCATGTCGGCCAGTAACAGGCCGCAAAACGGCCCCGCCGCCACCTGGCAGAATTCGATGACCCGGATACCGGACAAGGGCGCGGCGCCGTTTGACGCGGGTTGCGGACTCACGTGAGACGGACCTCGTTTGGTGATGGACCTGACGGATGCGCATGATCCATGACGCGATGTCATGTCTGGCGCGGCTGGCTGGGGCGGGTCCCGGTTGATATAAGCAATCACTCCGTGCCGTGGCCAATCGGGGATGCCGCCATGACCTTCCTGAGCGAACATAACCTGTCGCGCGAGCGGCTCAAGGTGCCGCTGTCGCAGCGTGGACGCTCCAGCGTGGAGTTTCTGGGCGCCTTGCAAAATTTTTCCTCCGGTGCGCTTCGGCCAAAGGCCAGGGCCGACTTTGCCGCCGACCCGGACGGTGCGCGCCTGAACGCGCTGGCCCGCGACGGGCGCAGCAATGCGCCATGGGCCGAGCGCGTCGGTGCGGCGCGGACGGTGGCGGAGAAATCCACCAGCTACAGGTTCGAGCGATTCTACCAGCGCGTCGTGGCCGAGGAGCAGTGGACCCGCACCATCCAGGCCGTGGAGGAGCGCCGCCCACTGTTCGAAGCGTTCTTGAACGCGCCGGCGCGCCAGGTGGGCGGAACGCTGGAACTCGATCCCGATCTGGCGATGCCCGATTACTATGCGAGCGTCGAATGGCACCTGGAGCCGGGGGGTTGGGAAGGCTACGACCTTTACGGGCCTCTGTTCGCCGTGGTCGCCGGTCCACTGATTTTCCGCTACGGCGGCTATGCCGCCGTCGAGCACGGCGACAACATCGTCCAGCAACGCGTCAACTTCCTCAAGCAACTGCCCAAATCGTCTTACGCGCGCATCTACGAGCCCGGCTGCGGCGGGGTGTCGACGCTCGCCTGCGCACGCGAGGTTTTTCCCGGCGCTGAACTTCATGGCAGCGACCTGTCGCGCCAGCTGCTCCGGATGGGCCACCTGACCGCGAACAAGCTCGGCATCCCCGTCCATTTCAAACAGCGCGACGCCCGCGCCACCCGCGAACCCGACGGCTCGGTCGACGCCGTGGTGATGTACGCCCTGATGCACGAGATGCCGCCCGAGGTGTCGGTCGCCGCGTTCGCCGAGGCCTACCGCATCCTCAAACCCGGCGGCGACCTGATCGTCGGCGATCCGCCGCCGTTCGCCGCGGTCGAGCCGTTCCAGTCGGTTATTCTCGACTGGGAGACCGAGCATCGGGAGGAGCCGTACTTCACGGCCGCCTGCGAACAGGACTGGGGCCGCAGTTTGGCCGACATCGGCTTTGTCGATGTTCGGTCCTACGGCATGGGTCGCCACGCCTATCCTTACGTCAACCGGGCCACCAAGCCGGCCTGACGGACGCGTGATGAAAAAGCCCGCCGATCATGCCTACACGGGGACCGAGGCGCTCGATCATTTGGCGCGCATCAACGTCGAGCTGTTGTCAGAGCTGTGGATCATGCGCGACCGCATGGCCGTGATGGAAAAGCTGCTGGTCGAGAAGGGCGTGCTGACGGAGGCCGAGATCGACGATTACAATCCCGACACAGAATTCGCGGCGCGGCTGGAACGCCTGCGCAATCTGGTGGTCGAAAATGTCATCGGCGCGCCTTACCGGCACGAACTGACCGTCGACCAGCTCAAGGCCCGTGCCCGGGCGATCGCCGATACACCCAAGGCATGAGGCCACCATGGCAGTCGCCGCCGCAACACCTTCTGCCAACCGAATCCTGAAGCCCGTCAAAGCCACGGCGGAAAGCCTTGCGGGCTACGGCTACCTGATCGGCGAACCGGGCGGCGTGTCCCGCGACAAGATTGATTTCTACGGCCAGGACGTGAAAGTCACCCAGCCCGCCCGGTTCCACGGCAACGCCGACCTGTGCCTCAACCTGGTCAGCTTCCGGCCGCGTTCGCTGGCGGTGAAGTGGATGGAGTTCCACACCAAGCATACCCAGACGTTCGTCCCCTTGGCGGGTAAGCCGTTCTACATGGTGTTGGGCAAACCTACTTGCCGACGCGCCGACGGATCATGGGACGCCGCGGCTGGCGCGCTGCCTGACCCCGCCAGCGTTCAGGCGTTCTCCTTCGATGGTACGGGCGGCATCGTCATGGAGGTCGGCACCTGGCACGAAGTGCCGTTTCCGATCGACGGTGCGACGCATTTCGTGTGCATCTGCACCAACGAAACCAACGACAATCTCGAAGCCCAGGGTGCCGACGGCGAGTGCGACGGCGGTGACTTGACCAAACGACATATCGCCAAGCATCTCGGCTATACCTTCGAGATTTCTCCCTAAGTCCGTGGGCGTGCCATGATCGATTTCTACACCTGGGCCACGCCGAATGGGCGCAAGGTCTCCATCGCGCTGGAAGAACTTGGGCTGCCCTACACGGTCAAGCTGGTCAACACGCGCAAGCTCGAGCAGAAGCAGCCGGCGTACTTGGCGATCAATCCGAACGGCCGGGTGCCGGCCATCGTCGACCGCGCCAACGACGATTTCGCGGTGTTCGAATCGGGTGCGATCCTGATCTATCTGGCGGAAAAAACCGGTCGCCTGATGCCCGCCGACGCCAAGGGCCGCAGCCGCGTGATTCAGTGGCTGATGTGGCAGATGAGCGGGCTGGGGCCGATGCAAGGCCAGGCCAATGTCTTCAACCGGTATTTCCCGGAGAAAATTCCGTCGGTTCAGTCGCGCTATCGCAACGAAGTGCGCCGGCTCTACGAGGTGATGAACGCCCGGCTGGCCGAGGCGGAATTTCTCGCCGGCGATTACTCCATCGCCGATATTGCCTGCTACCCGTGGACGGCCCAGCACGAATGGTCGGACATCACGATCGCCGACTTGCCGCATGTGGTGCGCTGGTACGCCGCAGTAGGCGCGCGCGCAGCGGTCAAGCGCGGCATGACGATTCCCGACCCGCCGCCGCCGGTCGCCGATCTTCCCGCGGCCATCAAGCCGATGCTGGCAATGTGAAGCGGAAAGGCCCGGATCAGATTTTCGCCCAGATCTTGGCCTTGTCGCGCAGCGCGCGGATCACGGTGGCGACCGCCGGTACGTTCAAGCTGTCCTCGCGGTAGACGATGCCGGTGCGCACATGGTCGCCCGGCGTGTCGCACGCCAGCAACGCCAATTGGCCGGCTTTGACCTCTGGTTCGGCCAGCGAGCGCGGAATGATGGCCAGCAGGCTCAATTTGGCCATCGCTTGCTTCAGAAGTGCGTAGGAATTGGTGGTCAGCACCACCGGCGGCACGGCGAGGCCGTTGCGTTCGAAGTACGTTTCAAATTCGCGCCGCAGGCCCGCACTGTCGAACATCGCCCACCGGCAACCGGCCAGATCACGCGGCTCGACCTTTTTCTTCTGGGCGAGCGGCTGGTCGGCGCGGCTGTAAATTCCGGCTCGGGAGACGAATAGCTCGTCCACCATCAGGTCCGTGCCCGGACCCAACGGCACCAACAGGCCGAAGAACAGGTCGATCTCAGCGGAGTTCAGCTTCTCGAGCTGCTGTCCGAATGTGCCTTGAGACACCGTCAACCGGATCGACGGATGGGCGTCGATGATCTCCGCGACGAAATCGGGCATCAGGTAATGGCTGAAGTTGACGGTCAGTCCGATCTTGACGTGGCCGCCGCGCGCGCTACGGGCCGCGTCGAGGTCTTCGCGGGCGCGGGCGGCCTGGTTCAGAATCGCCTGGGCGCGCGGGATCAGGTTGAGGCCGCAGGCCGTGGGCTCGACGCCCTTGGCGGTGCGCTTGAGCAGCGGCATACCCACCGCCAGCTCCAGGTTCTTGATACTGCGGCTCAAGCCCGACTGGGTGATGTGCAGGGCGTCGGCGGCGCGGCCGATGTTGCCGAATTCGGCCGCGGCCAGAAAGTGCTTGAGCTGCTGAAATTCCATCGACCCTGGACGCCGTCCCCCCCGCTGATCCGATGATATTTTGTCATTGTGATCAGCGGAATGTAAACCGAGTGGAAACCGTCTCGGCGCATGTTCATCCCCGACCGGTGTGCTTGCTGCGCGCACGGACCGGCAAGGCGTGCGCTGGCCAGCCGCTGGCTCAATTGCAACAGCGGGTGCTGCAATTGCGTTAATCCATTGAAATCCTTGTCAGCATGTGGAATTGGCCTCAAGATTGCAGTGCTGTGGCGCGGCCGTTGCGGACGCCGTTATGGTTGCGACTCGAACATTGTTCGCGAATCGCGCGGGCCGACGACGACCTGAGGGATGCGGACATGCCGGCCGAACGCGACATCAGTGTGCTCGTGGTTGATGATTACACGACAATGCTGCGGGCGATGACCAGCGTCCT
>JANRJB010000309.1:0-7832 GCA_033764265.1 Rhodospirillaceae bacterium
CGCGGCACGGCCGGCGCATGCGCTACGTCAGCACCTTCATCGTCATCGTCGGCGACACCGAGGAGCAAGCCTGGCGCAAGGCCGATCAGGTGCTCGAGGAGTTTCTGGCGATGCAGGCGCGCAAATCGCCCGACTTGACGACCAAAGGCGAGAGCAATTTCACACAGCGCCCTGAAAACCTGAGTCGCCAGGTCGAAACCGCCGCGGCCGGCGTGCGCCAGGACAAGTGTTTGTGGATGGGCATGACCCTGGCCACGCAGGGTCGCAGCGGCAACCAGACCACGCTGGTCGGCACGCCGGAGCAGGTGGCCGACGCGCTGATGGACTACTATGATCTGGGCGTGACGAATTTCCTGTTGCGCGGCTACCGGCCGCTGGACGACTCGGCGGAGTTCGGGCGCGGGTTGATTCCGCGCTTGCGAGAACTGGCGGCGCACCGCCGCAGCGATCGCGAACCGCAGCGACTGTCGGCTTAGAAGAACTGCGCACATGCGTAAATGGGGCACGCGATGAGCCTAGCCGACGCCGTGTCCGCGCCGACTACGCGCACTGAGCAGGGCGCGCGGCCGATCGTCTATCTCGGCTGGGGGCTCGGCTCGTTCACCACCTCGGTTCTGGTGAACTCCATCGGCCTTCTGCACATGCGCTTCATGACCGATAGCCTGGGCATCGCCGCCGCGGTGGCCGGCACGCTGGTTGGAATCTCCAAGATCTACGATGCCGTCACGGACCCGATCATGGGTGCGATCAGCGACCGCACCACCTCGCGCTGGGGCCGGCGGCGGCCGTATTTGTTGTGGGGCTCGGTTGCTTGCGCCGTGGCCATGATCCTCTTGTTCAACGTGCCGACGTTCGAGTCCCAGACCATGCTTGTGGTCTACATGGGCGCGATGCTGATCGTTTACGCCGCGGCCTACTCCACGTTTCGCATGCCCTATTTGGCGCTGCCGCCCGAGATCACGAGTGACTTTCAGGATCGCTCGCGGCTGATGACGTTCAGCGTCTACGGTTCCTCCGTCGGCAGCCTGTTCGCCACGACCCTCGCGCCGATCATGCTGGCGTGGTGGGGCAGCACGCGCGAGGGCCACGGCATGGTTGCGGTCCTGTTGGCCGGGTTGATCCTGGCCGGCGGATTGGCGTGTTTCGCCGCGACCGGATCGCTGACGGGGACACGCGCCCCGCCGCCGCAGGCCGTGGGCGACTGGCGCACCCGGTGGCGGGCATTGATCGACAATCGCCCGTTTGTTGTGCTGATCGTGTTCAAGGTGGTGATGTTCACGGCGCTCGCCATTCACAGCGTGGCGATCCCGTACTTCTCGCGCCATGTCATTAAGGCGTCCGACGCGTGGCTGGGCTCGTTGTTCTTCGCGCGCACGCTGACCATGATCGTGTCTCAGCCGCTATGGATGGCGCTGGCCCGCCGGTACGGGCGTCGGAACACCTTGGTTCTCGCTGGCGTGACCGAAGTGGCGTGCATGATTAGCTGGGTGTTCATCACGCCCGAGAACGCCACCGCCATGATCGTGCCGGTCGGGTTCCTGCAAGGGCTGTCAAGCGGTGGCATTTTCTTCGGCCTTTACACGACGCTGCCTGATACCATGGAGTACGACCGCCGGCGCTCGGGGTTGCAGCGGGAAGGGGTGTTCGCCGGCATTTTCGTGATGGTGGAGAAATTCACCGCGGCCATCGCCGCGTCGGTGTTCGGGATTATGATTGGCATGATGGGCTATGTGGAAAGCACCAACGCCGGAGCCGTGGCGCAGCCCGAATCCGCCATCCGGGGCATTTACATCGCACTCGCGATCGTGCCAACCGCCCTGGCCGTGCTCGCCTGCCTGAGCCTGAGATTCTACACTCTCACCGAGGCCGACCTCGGCCGCAAATCGGAGACCTCGCCATGATGAAAGCGCTTGCCCTTGTCGCCGTTCTGCTCGCCGCATCGCCGGTGCGGGCGAACGACACGGCGGAACTTGTGCAATTGGCCGCCGCCACGTTCCCCGAAGCGGTGCGCGTCATGCACCTGTATTCCGGCGACGACGGCGAGTCCCATCTCGGCATTATCGACTTGCCCAAGGTCGGCGGCCGGCCGGGGCAGAGCGTGCAGAGCCGACTGTTCGCCACCGACGTGGAAATGGGCGTCAGTCAGCCTGGATACTTCGTCGATTTCCACGGCGTCACCACGCCGCGCTTTCTGATCGTGCTCCAGGGCCAGATCGAAATCGGCCTGGGCGATGGTTCGAAGCATGTCCTGAAGAAGGGCGACCTTGTGCTAGCCGCCGACATGACCGGGCGCGGGCATACCTCCCGTGGCATCGGCGACGAACCGATCGTGTCTCTGACCGTGCGTCTGCCCAAGGAAAACGCGCTTGCGCCTAAAACTGAGTCGTGCCCGCCAGGCACGCCGCCCGAGCAATGCGTGGCCAATACCGCCAGGGTGTCCGGGCCAAAGTAGGCGGAGCCGGAAGTGGCATCGCCGACGCCGTGGACGGCCTGTTGCGTTCAAGCGGCCTTGCCGCAAGACGCCATGGCGGCCGCGCGCACGCGCGCCGACGTGACAGCGATCGTGCGCGAGTCCGCAGCCATGGCGCGCCGCCTGATCGACTCGGCGAATGCGGACGATCCGTGCGACTTGTTCTTGTTTCCGGAGTTCTTTTTCACCGGCGGCCGCGGACACAACAATATCGGCGTGGTGCCGTTTCCAGGCCCGGAGATCGAACTGATTCGGCGCGTGGCGGCCGACGGCAACGTATTCATCGGCGCAAATCTGTACACGCGCGACGAACGGCTGCCGGGGCGCTATCTCAACACATCGATGGTGTTCGACCGGTCCGGCGCGGTGGCGCTGCGGTCGTTCCGCCTCCACACCAACCACTCCCATTCACCGCACGATTTCTGGACCGAGTTCCTGGACAAGTTCGGAATCGAAGGCGCGTTTCCGGTTGCGGCGACGGACCTCGGCAATCTGGCGATCCTGCCCAGCATGGAACTGCTGATTCCGGAGGTGGCGCGCGCGTTTGTGCTGCGCGGGGCCGAGGTGCTGCTGCATACCACCGCCGACGGTATGGTCGATCAGGCGGTCAAGCGCACCCGCGCGATGGAGAACATCGCTTACGTTGTGTCGTGCAATATGGCCGGCCGGCGCGGCGGATCGCCGTCGATCGACGTGGGTTCGCGCATCATCGATTGGCGCGGGGATGTCCTTGCAGGCGTGGAGCATGGCGCGGCCGGAACTTGTCGCGCGCGGATTGACGTGTCAGGCTTGCGCGATCGTCGGGCGGATCCCGACCTGACCTACCAGGACCGCGTGCCTAATCTGCTGGCGCGGCTGCGCCCCGATGCGTTCCGCGACATCTACGCCGCCGGCGCGCTGTTTCCGCCGAACACCTATGACCCGGTCACGCCGGCCGAGGCTGGCGTGGACCCCAAGTCCAGTGCCCGCCAATTCCGCACCGCGATGGACAACATGGCCGCGAGCGGCATTCCGCTTGGAAAACGCGCCTAAATCTCGATCCGCTTGCCCAACTCGCCCGCCAGGTCCTGGATGAACTGCCAGGCGACGCGGCCCGAACGGGCGCCGCGGGTGGCCGCCCACTCGATGGCGCGGGCACGCAGTTCGTTCCCCCGCAGTTTCAGTTTGAAGGCCGCGGCGTAGCCGTCGACGATGGCGAGATACGTGTCCTGGTCCAGGTGGTGGAAGCCGAGCCACAGGCCGAAGCGGTCGGACAGCGAGACCTTTTCCTCGATCGCCTCGGTGTCGTGAATGGCCGCGGCGCGCTCGTTCTCGATCATCTCGCGGGCCATCATGTGGCGGCGGTTCGAGGTGGCGTAGAACACCACGTTGTCGGGCCGGCCCTCGATGCCGCCTTCCAGCACCGACTTCAGCGCCTTGTAGCTTGCGTCCTGGCCCTCGAACGTCAGGTCGTCGCAAAACAGCACGTAGCGGCGCGGGCTCGCGCGCAACAGCGCGAGCAGACGGGGAAGGGTGGCGACGTCCTCCCGGTGGATTTCCACCAGCGCCAGGCGATCCTTGGGTTTGCGGCCGGCGTTGACGGCGGCATGGACCGCCTTGACCAGCGAGCTTTTGCCGGTGCCGCGGGCGCCCCATAACAGCGCGTTGTTGGCCGGCAGGCCGTCGGCATGGCGGCGGGTGTTGGCCTGCAGCACGGCGAGCTGCCGGTCGATCCCCTTGAGCAGGGCGGCCGGCACGCCGCTGACCCGGACCACCGGTGTCAGCACGCCAGCCTCTGCCGACCAGACGAAAGCGTCCGCCGCCCAGGGGTCGGTATCGGACGCCGCCGGCGGACTGGTTCGCTCGAGCGCCGCCGCGATGCGCGCAAGGGCATCCGGTTGCGGGCGGGCGGTCTTCGCCCGCGCTGTCCGCCGCGCCTTCCGGGTCCGCGCCACGGCCGCCTCCGTCCTTGCTGAGTATTTGAAAAGCCTTGCAAAACTGCCCCAGGGCAGGCCCTGCGGCAAGCAAGTCTTGGGTTTGCATTGGGCCGCCACATCGCTATAGTCCGGCCCGCTTTGCCCGGCCGCCGCCGTTTCCCGGTGCGTCCGCGGCCCTGTTTCCGCACCATTCGCCCGCCACGGGCTTCGAGGACCGTTCGATGTGGATTTCCCCGGCCTACGCCCAGGCCGCCGGCGGCGATGCCGGTGGCGCTTTCACCGCCTTCGTGCCGCTGATCCTGATCTTCGTGATCTTCTACTTCCTTCTGATCCGCCCGCAGCAGAAAAAGATGAAGGAACACAAGGCGATGCTGGGTGCGATTCGGCGCGGCGACAAGGTCGTCACCAACGGCGGCATCATCGGCCTGGTGACCAAGGTGGTCGACGACCGCGAATTGCAGGTCGAGATCGCCGAGAACGTCCGGGTGCGGGTGCTGCGCGACATGGTCGCGAGCGTCATGGGCAAGACCGAACCGGCTCCGGCCAAGGACGGCAAGGACAAGGACGGCAAGGACAAGGATAAATCCGACGCGGACGATGCCAAGGATGATGGCAAGAAGGACGAAGGCAGCAAGGACTGACGCATCCCCCGGGATGTCGTCGCCCGCGCCAATGCCGCCATGCTGAACTATTCCGCCTCGCGCATCGCCCTGGTCATCGCCGTCTGTCTGCTCGGCCTGGCTTTCGCCGCGCCCAACGTGCTGCCGTCGGGCCTGCTCGAGCGCCTGCCACGTTGGTTCAAGCCGATGGAACTCGGGCTCGACCTGCGCGGCGGGTCGTACCTGCTTTTAGAAGTGGACCTGGAGTCCGTCGCCAAGGAACAGATGACCGATCTGGAGGAAACCGTGCGCACCACCCTGCGCGGGCCCCGCATCGGCTTTCGCAATCTGCGGTCCACCGACGACGCGGTCTACGTGACCATCGCCGATGCCGCAGAGGTCGAAAAGGCGCGCAGCGAACTGACGGCGGCCCTGACGACCATGTTGGTCGAGGTCGAGGAAGGCATCCGCATCAAGGTGTCGGTGCCGGAACAGGTGCGGCGCGAACGCCAGCTGTCCGCGGTCAATCAGTCGCTTGAGATCGTGCGCCGGCGCGTCGACGAATTCGGCACGTCGGAGCCGTCGATCCAGCGCCAGGGCACCGACCGCATCATCGTCGAGCTGCCGGGCGTCGATAATCCCGAGCGCATCAAGGCGCTGATCGGCCAGACCGCCAAGCTCAACTTTCACCTGATCGAGCCGGGCGCGATGGCCGCCACGGCCGCCGACTTGCCGCCCGGAACCATGCTGTTGCCCGGGCCGCCCGACGACCCGCGCATGTACGTGGTGCGCCGGCGCGTGGAAGTGTCGGGTGAGCGGTTGGTCGACGCGCAGCCGACCTTCCAGGAAGGCCAGCCGGTCGTGAATTTCCGATTCGACACCGCCGGCGGTCGCCGCTTCGGCCAGGTGTCGCAGAACAACGTCGGCAATCAGCTCGCCATCGTGCTCGACAACCGCGTCATCAGCGCACCGGTGATCCGCGGGCCGATCCTGGGCGGCAGCGGCATCATCGAGGGCGGATTCACGGTCGAAACCGCGCAGGACCTGGCGCTGTTGCTGCGCGCCGGCGCGCTGCCCGCGCCCTTGATCGTGCTGGAGGAACGCTCGGTCGGTCCCAGCCTGGGTCAGGACTCCATCGAGGACGGCCAGATCGCCAGCATCATCGGCGTGATCCTGGTGGCCGGCTTCATGATCGCGTCCTACTTCACCTTCGGCGTTCTGGCGGTGATCGCCATGTCGTTCAACGTGATCCTGCTGATCGCGGCGCTGAGCGGCCTGGGCGCGACACTGACCTTGCCCGGTATCGCCGGCATCGTACTCACGCTCGGCATGTCGGTGGACTCCAACGTGCTGATCTACGAACGCATGCGCGAGGAGTTCAAGGCCGGGCGCACGCTGCTCAACGCACTCAGTTCGGGCTTCAACCAGGCGTTCAGCGCGATCGTCGATTCGAACATCACGCAGCTGATCTCCGGCGTGCTCATGTTCTACCTGGGGTCCGGCCCGATCCGCGGCTTCGCCGTGACCCTGACCATCGGCATCTTCACGTCGCTATTTGCCACCATCATGATCACCCGTACCCTGGTGATCCTGTGGTTCCGCGCCGGCAAGCGCGTCGAATTGCCGATCTGAGGGTCGTCGCATGATCATTCAACCCCTGATGCGGTACGTGCTGCGCGAGTTCACGTTCGACTTCGTCGGCGCGCGCGGCTACGCCACCATGTTCTCCGCGGTGCTGATCGTCGGGTCGCTGCTGTCGCTCGGCACCCTGGGGCTCAATTTCGGCATCGACTTCGCCGGAGGTGTTTTGATCGAGGCGCGCGCGCCACAGGCGGTGGAACTCGCGCCGATCCGCGCAAAGGTCAACGATCTCGATCTCGGTGACGTATCGATTAGCACCATCGGTAACGAAGGCCGCGACATCACCATCCGCGTCCAGCGGCAGGAGGGCGGCGATGCCGCCCAGTCCGAGGCGTTGAACAAGGTGCAAGCGGCGCTGGGCGACGGCTACGAAATCCGCCGCACCGAGGTGGTCGGCCCCAAGGTCGGCGGCGAGCTGGTCGTCAAGGGCGCCATGGCCATCGCGCTGGCGTTGATTGGCATCGCCATCTACGTCTGGATCCGGTTTGAATGGCAGTACGCTCTCGGGGCGCTATTGTCGCTGACGCACGACGTCATCAGTATTCTCGGCATTTTTTCGCTGTTCCAGATTCAGTTCGACCTGAACTCCGTCGCCGCCATCCTGACCATCACCGGCATTTCCATCAACGACACCGTGGTGGTCTACGATCGCGTTCGCGAGATGCTGCGCAAATACAAGAAGCTGCCGCTGCCCGACCTGTTGAATCTGGCGATCAACAAGGTGCTGGCGCGAACTCTCGTCACCAACGTGACCGTTCTGTTGGGCGTGCTCGCGTTATTGTTCGGCGGTGGTGACGTGCTGTGGGGCTTTTCGCTGGCGTTGCTGTGGGGCGTACTGATCGGTTCGTACTCCACCGTCTACGCCGCGCTGCCGATCCTGGTCTATTTCGACCTGCGGCCCGACGACATGATGACCGCCAAGCGCCCGGCCGGCCAGGTGCCCGAGTACGAGCGCGCGCCGAACACACCCTGAGTGCGGCGGACCACGCCATGGCCGTGCAGCTGATCCGGCAGGGCGGCGGGCGCCAGATCATCCAGCGCTACGGCAATGGTGGCTTCCGCGTGTCGGGCGTGGCCTACCGCGGCTCGATCGTCGTGCTGCCTGATGCGACCCAGGCGTGGGAGGTAGCGGCGTTCGCGGCGCTGTCGCCCGCCGCATTCGCGGACCTGTTCGCACGCGCCGCCACGCTCGACCTGTGCCTGGTG
>JANRJB010000316.1:0-7268 GCA_033764265.1 Rhodospirillaceae bacterium
TCCGCGTTCCGGCGTCTGGGTCGGCGCCCACACCTCGACCGAGTCCCCCTTGAACCACGCAGTGCAGTTCTGCGGTTCCATGTTGGCGTGCGAGACGAAGGCATGGTTGTAGTAGGCCTGCACGGTCTTGGCCGCGCCGGCAAACGCCTTGTCGACGTCGCCCGCCTTGAACAGTTCGGTCTGGCCCTTGCCCTTGGCCAGGGGTTCGGCTTTGGCCAGGAACGCGCTCCAGCTGTCTTTCGAAGCCGTGCTTTCGTCCCATTCGATCTGAAGCGCGGCCTTGGCCCGAAGCGCGGCCCAGGTGGAATCGGCGACGATCGCCACGCCCGGCATCAGGTCGGTGACGATGCCGTTGCCCTCCAGCACGAACGCATCCTTCACGCCGGGCATCGATTTGATGTGGTCGAGATTGGCGCTTTTCACCTTGCCGCCGACCGCCGGACATTTTTCGTAGGTCGCGTAGACCATGCCGGGCACGACCGTGTCGCTGCCGAACACTGGCTGGCCCGAGACGATCTTGGCGTTGTCAACACCGGTCAGGCGCTGGCCGATCAGCTTGTACTGGTCTTTGGTTTTCAGCGGCAGCTTTTCCGCATCGGGCATCGGCAACCTCGCCGCCGCGTCGGCCAGTTCGCCGTAACCCATGCGGCGGTTGCCGGCGGCGTGAATGACGAAACCCGCGTCGGTCGTCAGTTCGGCCTCCGGCACTTTCCACTGCTTGGCGGCCGCGGACACCAGCATCGCGCGGGCCACCGCGCCGGCGCGGCGCAGGGTATCCCAGTTCATCGGGATCGAGGTGGAGCCGCCGGCGACCTGGCGGCCGTAGACGGCTGAATTGACGGGCGCCATCTCGACATGGACGCGCGCCCAGTCGGCGTCCATCTCGTCGGCAATGATCTGCGGCAGCGAGGTCTTCACCCCCTGCCCGACTTCAGGATTCTTGGCGTAAATCACGACCTGGCCATCGGGTGCCACGCGGACGTAGGCATTGAGAGTACGCACCTGATCCGCCGACGCGGCGTCGGTGGCGGCATGAACGTCGCGCGGCGCAAGCCGGAACCCGATCACCAGCCCCGCGCCCGCGATCGCGCCCAGTTTGAAAAACCCGCGACGGCCCAGGTTGGGACGGCCCGAGTTGACGGCCGGCGCGCGCACAAGCGCGTCATCGAAACTGCGCAACAGCTCGTCGTAAAACCGGTCGGCGCCGATCAGGTGGCTGGGAACATGATTCATCGTGCTGGCTCCTTCGACAGTCGTGCGGCGGCACGGCGCTTGCGCCCCATAATTCATGGGTATGAACGCAGCCGCGACCCCGCCCCGAGGGTGGACGGAGACTAGCACAGCCGGGCCGGGCGGCGGACTCGGAATCGGACGAAACGCGGGCTCAGGCCGCACGCCGCCAGGTAATGGGGAACAGCGCGGCCGGCAGCGGCTCGCCTTCCTTGATGTCGGGGTGCTTCTCGAACGGGGAGTCGCGCGTGGTCGGATTGAAGCGGTAGCGGATATCGCTGCCGAGCCAACGCAGCGAGAACGCGAGCCGCCGCCCGCCCGACGTGGCGGTGCGCGGCAACGATGAGTGGATGGTCTTGGGGTGGATCACCAGCATGTCGCCGGCCTTGGCCTCCCACACCCGCAGGTCGGCGTCGGGCGCCTTGACGCGGGCGAGCAGCTCCGACCACGGATGAAACTCCGGCGGCGGCACGCGGTCTTGCACCGCGAAGGTGCTGAAGTAGCGGTGAGGGTCTTTGTTCGAGCCGGCCAGCGTGACCAGCGGCGCGTTGTCGCGGCCGACGTCGGTCAGCGCCACCCACATCGACGGGCTGTGACTGCCCGAGAACGGAAAGGTGCATTCGTCGTTGTGCCAGGGCGTGGCGGTTTCCGCCGCCGAGCCTTCTTTCATGAAGATGCCGTCGAGCCAGGGGCGCATGCTGTCCGACCCGATCACGTCGGCGACGATGGCCGCGCAGTCGTTCTCCTCGACCAGGGCGCGCATTTCCGGCACGCGCCAGAAGGTGTTGATCAGGCGGGTGTAGCCGTCGTGGTCTTCGAACTCGACCGGGCGGGAGATTTGGCTCTCGCCGAACTTCATCGTGCCGGCCCGCAGGCCGGCGACGATACGGTCGATCAACGCGGTCATGCGCGCCACCCAATCGGCGCCGAACGCGCCCGGCACATGGCCGACACCGACCTCGTTATAGGTGCGCACGATCTCGGGAGTGACTTTGCGGTGCATGGCTGCTTCGCGGGTGGTCAGGATTTCAGGAACGCATCCAGCACCGCGGCATAAGCGGCGGCGCGGGCGGGGTCGTGCAGCGGGTGGCGGCCTTCGAACACGTGGCCGGCCGCGCTTTTCACCAGGCCCATCACCTGGGCGTGGCAATTGTTGAGCGGATCGGTGGTGGCCGTGACAGCCAGGGTGGAAACGTTCACGCGCGCCAGCGCCGCGGCCATGTCGTACTCCTTCAAGGCATCGGCGGAATCGTCGCTCTGTTGGGCGAGCAGGCTGTCGAGCGTGGCACCGCGCAGCCGTTCGGCCGCCGCATCGTCGAGGGCGAGACCCGGCTCCCACATGCGCTGCAGCCACAGCGCGCGCTGCCAGGCCCAGGCGAAATGCGCGCCGTCCTCGGACCACTTGGGCGGCGGTTGGCGCGCGGTCTTCAAGACCTGTTCGCGCGTCTCGCGGCTCCACACCGGGCTGCCGTCCAGCACCAGCTTGCGCACGCGGATCGGATGGCGCAGCGCCAATTCCACCGCGATCTCGGACGAAACATGGCCGCCGACCACGCAGGCGTCGTCGATCTCGAGTTCATCCAACAGGGCCGCGATGCTGTCGGCGTAATCGCCGATCATCCAGCGCGTGGGCCGCGGATCCGACAGGCCATACCCAAAATGATCCGGCGCGACCGCCCGCCAGCCGCGCGCGGCCAAGTCGGGCAGCACCGCCGCGTATTGGCGGCTGCTGGCCGGCGTCCAGTGCATCAGCACCACCGCCGGCCCGGCCCCTGCCTCGCGCAGATACATGTGGCCGGGCGGCAGCGCGACGATGCGGCGACGGACCGTCGGCAGCGTCATTGCGCCGCCCGCTTGGGTTCCAGCCGCGACATGGCGCCGACGATCTGCCAGTCGTTGCCGGCGCGCACCCAGACGTGGATGTTCTCGAACTTCTCGTCGGTCGGCGTGCCGTCGGGTCGCATGGTGCGGTGGTTCAGGTAGTAGATCACCGCGGTGTCGCCGTGCAGCGTGAAATCCATCAGCTGCATGGTCAGCTTTTCCTTGTTCAGGCCGGTCATCCGCTGGGCATCGGTCCGCAGGCCGGTGAGAGCCAAGGGTTTCGGCGCACTGGGCGGCCAGCCGACATAATGCGGCGACGCATTGTTGACGTAGTAGCTGAGCCCGCCGGTGGCGCGTTCGTTGTAGATCGCCTGTTCCTTGGCCCAGATCTCGGCTTTGGCTTTCTCCTTGGCGGCGTCTTCCGCGTGAACAGCGGAAGCCGCAAGAACGGCGGCGAGTGCGACGGCGAGATAACGCATGATCGGCTCCTTGGCTAAGTATGACATGGGGGTCTCAATCTTCGATCTCGAGCTGTTCGAACAGCACCCCGTTGGCGCGGGCGACGTAATTCTTCACACCCGGCGCGAGGGCCGTGATGCTGGCGTACTCGGTCAGCAAGAGCGCCGGCGCAAGGTCGTGCGCCAGGCGCAACGCGCCTTGCAGCAGCGCGCGGCGGCGTTCCACGTCCAGCTCGACGTTGCTGGCCTCAAGCGCCGCCGTCAGCTCGGGCGCGCAGAACACCGGCACGGCGGCCTTGCACGACAGGAATTCCAACGGCTGGCGCGCATCGCCGTAGCGGGCGCTGGACAGCGTGGTGGAAAATGCATTGATGCCGCCCCATGACCCGGTCGCCAGCCGCTGCATGAAGTCGGCGAACGGCAGCATGCGCAGCGTGGCCTTGACGCCGACCGCCGCCAGATTTTGCTGAACGACCTGAAACATCAGGGTGTCGCCCGGCACCTGACCCGAGAATACGCCGAACGTCAGCGCGAACCCCTTGGCGTAGCCGGCCTCGGCCAGGAGTTGCTTCGCCGCCGCCGGATCGTAGGCGTAGGGCGCCAGCGTCGGGTCGAAACCGAACACATCGGACGTGGCGACCTGGCTCGCGATCACGCCGCGCCCGCCCAAGACCGTCTCGGCGATGGCGCGCTTGTCCACCGCCAGGTTAAGCGCGCGGCGCACGCGCGCGTCCTTTAACTGGGGCGCGACGCCTGTCCCCTCGGTGCGCAGCAGAAGGCCCAGGATGTGCGGCGCCGGCAGCACCTGCACCTGGAAACCCGCCGCGGTCACCGTCTCGACCTGATCGGCCTCAAGGTTCACGGCGATGTCGACCTGGCCGGACAACAGCGCCTGCAGCCGCGTGGTGCTGTCGGTCAGGATAGCCAACTCCACGTCGCGCACGCTGCTCGGCGCGCGCCACGCGCCCGGCACGGCGACCAGGCGGATGCGACCGGTGGTGCGGCCCCAGTCCGCCGGCCGGTAGGGCCCGGTGCCGACCGGCGCCAGCGTGAACCCGTCAACGCCCAGGGCGGCCCAGGCCTTTGGTTCGGGGATGACGATGTTGGCCATGCGGTTGGGCAGGATCGGGTCCGGCCCGCGGGTGACGATCTCCACCCGATGCGGCGATGCGGCGCGAATGCCGGCGATGGTCTTGACCTCGCGCGCGGCGTCGAGCGCCGTGCCGGCCTCGGTCTGCAGAAACTGAACCGCGGCGACCACGGCCTCGGCGGTGAACGGCGCGCCGTTCTGGAACGCAACGTCGTCACGCAGTTCGAACACCCAGGTGTCGGGTGCCGACATGGCCCAGGATTTCGCCAGCGCCGGCTCCAGTTTGCCGCGCCGGGTGAAGCTGGTGAGCCCGTCGAACAGCGCCGCGCGGGTGCTGGTGCCATCGTCGCGGGCGAATGGATTCCCATAGGTCCCCGCCGGCACCGGCACCGCGACGCGCACCGTGGCGGTGGGCTCGGCGCGCGCGCCGCCGCCGAAAACCAGCGCGGCGGCGACGGCCAGTACCCTAAACATGCGCCGTCACCGGATCGAACCGGGCGACGAACGCCTCGGTATAGCCGCGCGCGGCTTCGGCCGTGGTTTCATCGTGGACACCGTGCATCTTCAGCCCTGCGTGGCGCGAGCCCTGGGTGACAAGCGTGGTGCGCGGAATGCGCACGGCCTCGTAGCGGGCGAACGCCTCGGCCATGCTAGCCGAGGCGTCGAGCGCGCGGGCGAGAATTATCGCGTCCTCGATCGCCATGCCGGCGCCCTGGCCCAGAAACGGCAGCATGGCGTGCGCGGCGTCGCCCAACAGAGTCGCCCGACCCACGGTCCAGCGGCCCAGCGGCGCGCGGCCGATCAGGCCCCACTTGAAGCAGGCCTCGGGCGGCGTGGCGGCGATGATGCGGCGGACTTCGTCGGCGGCGGCGGCGTATTCCGCCATCAGCGCCGGCACGGTGGACGGCACCATCCAGCTGTCGGAGGTCCATTCGGTCGTCCGTGCGAACGCCACGTAGTTGATGACCCGCCCGCCGCGCAGCTTGTAGCGCACGAAGCTGCGGTCGGGGCCGAAGAACACGCCGGTGTCCGGGTCGATCAGGCCAACCGGCAATCGCTCGGACGGCACCAAACCGCGCCAGGCGACGTAGTTGAGGAATTCGGTCTCGCCCGGCCCGAACAGCGCCTCCCGGACTGCGGACCGGTTGCCGTCGCAGCCGATCAGCGCCGCGCCCGTGACCGCGCGACCGTTGGCGAAGCGGGCGGTGATCCCGGCTTCATCCTGGGTCAGGCCGGCGAAGTCGTGCCCGAGCACGATGGCGTCAGGATCATGGGCCTTCACCGCCCCGGACAAGACCGCGTGCAGATCGGCGCGATGGGCCTGGCGGATGGGATAGGACGGACTGTCGGGTCCATGGCCCTGGCTGAGGTCGATCACCCGCGTGACAGCGCCGGAGGCGAAATCCTTGGTCGCCGCCCGCGCCGGCCGGTACGAGATGGCGTCGATCGCCGCGTCGAGCCCCAGCCAGGCGTAGGCGCGCATGGCGTTGGCCGCGAGCGTGATGCCGGCGCCGATGTCCGAGAGTTCGGGGCTGCGCTCGAACACGCGCACGCGCCGACCGCTGCGCTGCAGCGCCAGCGCCAGCGTCAGCCCGCCGATCCCGGCGCCGATGATCAGGATGTGTCCGCCGCCTTGAGTCATGCCCGCACCCGCCGGTCGATGGCCGAAGGCGTAGCACGGACGCTCGCGCTTCACTCATAGGTCGGGCGCATGCGACCATGCGCGGCGGTTATTTGTTGGCCCGACCGCGGGCTGGCACACTCCGCCGCTCACGCAGGAATTTCACCATGCAAGACGTCTCCGGCGCCGATGTGCTCGGCGCGCTGGCCGCCATCGTCGGACCCGATCACGTGGTCACCGACGCCACCGAGCGGGCGTACGTCTCGCAGGACTACTTCCGCGCCGCCGCGCAGCCTGTGGCCGCCGTCGTGCGCCCCGGCTCGACCAAAGAACTGTCGGCCGTGGTGGCCGCGGCCACCCGCGCGGGCGTCGCGATCTATCCGCGCGGCGCGGGCTATTCCTACACCGACGCCTACCTGCCGACGCGGCATCCGGCCCTCACCATCGATATGAGCCGCATGGCCCGGATCGTGGAAATCAACGCGACCGACATGTACGCCACGGTCGAGGCCGGCTGCCCGTGGGGCACGCTCGATCAGGCGCTGGCCCCGCTCGGCCTGCGCGTGCCGATGTGGGGCCCGTTGTCGGGCCGCACCGCAACGGTCGGCGGCGGCGTGTCGCAAGGCTGCGTGAGTCTGGGCTCGTCGAAATACGGCACCTCGGCCGACAGCGTCTTGGGCATGGACGTGGTGGCCGCCGACGGCACCGTCGTCAGGACCGGAACCGCCGCGCAGGCCAAACACGCGCCGTTCTTTCGCCCCTATGGGCCCGATCTCACCGGACTGTTCTGCGCCGACGCCGGCGCGCTGGGCGTGAAGGCCACCGTGACGCTGCGGCTGATGGCGCGGCCGCGCCACATCGCCGGCGCGTCGTTCGCGTTCGACGACTTCGACCGCACGGTCCAAGGCATGGCAGCCGCGGCCCGGCTGGGCGTGGCCAGCGAGAGCCTGGGCATGTCGATCGCCGCGTTGCGCGCGGCCGCAGCGTCGGCCGGGCTGCTGCAAGACCTGAAAACCCTGCTGACCATCGTGCGCAGCGCCGCGAACCC
>JANRJB010000329.1:0-6336 GCA_033764265.1 Rhodospirillaceae bacterium
GCGGTGGACTTCACTCTCGACAACGGAGTCACCGGCAAGTTCGACACCACCTTCACCATCGGCGCGGCGGTCCGCACCAAGGGCCGCGACCTCGACCTGGTCGGGCGGGTCAACGGCGGGCGCGCGTTCTCGATCAACGGCGACAACGGCAACCTGAACTTCTCGAAGGGCGATTTCGTCTCGCTGCGCGGCTCGGGCGTGAATGAGTTGGTGCTGGAAGCCGGCAATCTGACCTTCTTCACCCGCGTCAACTATTTCTACGACCACATCAACCGCTCGACCACGCTCGACCGCACGCCGCTGTCCAAGCGCGCCAAGCACCTCGCCGGCCTCGACTTCGACCTGCTCGACCTGTACGTCGCCGGCGACTTCGACCTGGGCGAGAACCCGCTCAGCGTACGGCTCGGCAATCAGGTGTTGAGCTGGGGCGAAAGCACGTTCATCCAGAACGGCATCAACATCGTCAATCCGTTCGACGTGACCAAGCTGCGTGGCGCGGGCACCGAACTGCGCGAGGGCGTGGTGCCGGTGCCGATCGTGCAGGCGAGCCTGGGCCTGGGCGACTTCTCGATCGAAGCGTTCTACCAGCTGGGCTGGGACCACACCGAGATCGAGGCCGAGGGCACCTTCTTCGCCACCAACGACTTCGCCAGCCCCGGCGGACAGTTCGTCTACCTGCGCTTCGGCCTGCCGCCCGGCCCGCGCGACGATCCGCCGCGGTTGAGCCAGGGCCCGGTCGGCTCGATCGTGCCGCGGGCCGCCGACCAGGACGCCTCCGACGGCGGCCAGTTCGGGGTGGCGCTGCGCTATCTGGCGACCGAGCTGAACGACACCGAGTTCGGCCTCTACTTCATCAAGTACCACAGCCGCCTGCCGGTGCTGTCGGGTCGCACCGGCCGGCTGGTCGGCCTGGTCACCGGCGACTACGCCCGCACCGCCAGCTACTTCCGCGAGTTCCCGGAGGACATCAAGCTGCTCGGCGGCAGCTTCAATACCGTGCTGGGCGACAGCGGCATCGCCCTGCAGGCGGAATACTCCTATCACTGGGACCAGCCGCTGCAGGTCGACGACGTCGAGCTGCTGTTCGCCGCGCTGTCGCCCCTTGACCCGCTTCTGGGATTGCCGCTGCCCGCCGGCACACCGGTGTTCGGCCGCAGCCAGCTCGGCCGCTTCGGTTTTGAACAGACCGTGACGGGCTGGCGGCGCAAGGACTATTCCCAAGGCCAGGCGACCGCGACCCAGCTGATCGCCAACGTCGGGCCGTTCGATCAAATCGCCCTGGTCGGCGAGGTGGGCTTCACCAAGGTGCATAACCTGGAAGACGCCGCGGTGCTGCGCTACGAGGGTCCGGGCACCTTCACCAGTGCCAACCCGTTCTTCACCACGCTCGGGCTGCAGCCGGCCACCGCCGACCCCAAGGGCTTCGCCGACAGCTTCTCGTGGGGCTATCGCCTGGTGTTCCGCGGCGACCTCAACAACGCCATCGGCTCGATCACCCTGCAGCCGCAGATCGCCTTCAACCACGACGTCAAGGGGACCTCGCCATCGCCGATCGCCAACTTCGTCGACGGGCGCATTTCGACGACGGTGAGCGTCGGGGCGAACTACCTGAACCAATGGACGGCGTCGCTGGCCTACACCATCAACGGCGGCGGCAAGGACTACAATCTGCTGCGCGACCGCGATTTCGTCGCGTTCACGCTCAGCTATTCGTTCTGACCCTGCGCCGCGGGAGGAAATATCCATGATCAAGTTCGGTGCGACGGTGGCGGCGTTGGCCCTGGTGGCGGCGGCGCCCGCGTTCGCCAAGGTCCCGGCCCAGGAGGCCGCGGAGCTGGGCAAATCGCTGACGCCCTTGGGCGCGGTGCAGGGCGCCAACCAGGACGGCAGCATCCCGGCGTGGACCGGCGGGATCACGACCGCGCCCGCGGGCTACAAACCGGGCACACCGCACCCCGATCCGTTCGCCGCCGACCAGCCGCTGTTCGAGATCACCGCCGCCAACGCGCAGCAATACAAGGACCAGCTGTCGCCCGGGCAGATGGCGATGTTCCAGCGCTATCCGCAGACCTGGAAGATGAAGGTCTATCCCACCCGCCGTTCGGCGGGCTTCGCCCAGGACATCTACGACGCCGCCATCAAGAACGCGACCACGGCGGAACTGACCGAGGACGGCAACGGCATCCGCAACGCCATTCGCACCGTGCCTTTCCCGATCCCCAAGAGCGGTCTGGAGACCATCTGGAATCACTTGACGCGCTACCGCGGCGAGACCACCGAGCGCAGCGTCAAGCAGGTGATCCCCACGCCCGACGGCGCCTATCAGCCGGTGCAGTTCCAGGAACGCGTGCTGTGGGCCTACAACACCAAGGGCGCGACCATCGAAAGCATCAACAACCGGCTGGCTTACTTCCTGCAGGAAGTGACCGCGCCGGCGCGTCTGGCCGGCACCATTCTGCTGGTGCACGAAACCCTCGACCAGCGCGCCGAGCCGCGCAACGCCTGGACCTACAATCCCGGCCAGCGCCGGGTGCGGCGCGCGCCCAACGTCGCCTACGACAATCCCGGCACCGCGTCGGACGGCCAGCGCACCAATGACCAGTTGGACATGTTCAACGGCGCGCCCGACCGCTACGACTGGACGCTGGTGGGCCGGCGCGAGATGATCGTGCCCTACAACACCTACAAGCTCGACGGCAACGTGCCGGTGCGCGACGTGGTCGCCGCCGGCCACCTGAACCCCGACGTGCTGCGCTACGAAAAACACCGCGTCTGGGTGGCCGAAGCCAAGGTCAAGGCCGGCACCAGCCACCTGTATGCCACGCGCACGTTCTTCTTCGACGAGGACAGCTGGCAGGCTCTGGTGGTCGACAGCTACGACGCCCGCGGCGCCATCTGGCGCGTGTCCGAGGCTTATCCGATTCAGTACTACGAACAACCATTGATGTGGGACACGATCCACGCCCACTACGACCTGCAAAACGGCCGTTACCTGGCGTTCGGCATCAAGGACAGCGGCGACTACGTGCGCTTCGATGCGGCGATGACGCCGGCCGATTATTCGCCGGATGCCCTGCGCCGCGAGGGCACGCGCTAGGCCCGGGTCGACAGCCGTGCGCCGTCTGCGGGCAGGCCCAGGCCGGCTGTCGCGACGGACGGCGATGGCGTCGGCCGCGCTCGGTGTCGTGTTCGGCGCAAGCCGGGCGCGGTCGCAAAGCTCATTCAAGTCTTTCCCGCTGGCATCGTCGTCGCTGGTGCTCGATGTCGCGGAAACCGGCGACGCGCTGGTGGCGGTCGGCGACCGCGGGTTCATCCTGCGCTCCACCGACATGGGTTCCAGTTGGGTGCAAATGCCGTCGCCGGCCGGGGTCATGCTCACGGGCGTCGCGTTCGCCGGGCCGTCCGGCCTCGCGGTCGGTCACGACGCCACGATCCTGCGCAGCACAGATGCGGGTCTGACCTGGCAAACCGTGTCGAGCGACCCCGACGCCGAAACGCCGCTGTTGGGTGTGGTGTGCGATGGCCCCGATCGCGCGTTGGCCTACGGCGCCTACGGGCTTCTGATGGAATCGACCGACGGCGGCGCGAGCTGGAGCGAGCGGCGCATCACCGACGACGAACCCCATCTCTATCGCATCGCCAAGGCTGTCGATGGCGCCTGGTACGCCGCCGGTGAGTTCGGCTCGCTGTTCGCCTCGGCCGATGCGGGCGCGACCTGGACGCCGATCGACTCCTCGCCCTACGACGGCAGCTACTTCGGCCTGTTGGCCCTGGCCGATGGCGGGCTTCTGCTGTTCGGCCTGCGCGGCAATCTGTTCCGTTCCGACGACGGCGCGGCGACCTGGACGGCGGTCGAGACCGGGACCACCGCCACGCTTCATGGCGGCGTGCAGCGCAAGTCCGGCGATGTCGTGATCGTGGGCCTCAGCGGCTCGGTGCTGACCAGCGCCGATGGACGTGACTTCGACCTGCGCGGCCTGTCCGACCGCGAGGCCCTGACCGGCGCGGTCGAAACCGCCGACGGCAGCATGATCCTGTTCGGCGAGCGCGGCGTGCGGCGGTTCGACCCCGCCCAACTCCCGACGGTGCCGCGCGCATGAAGGGCGCCATCGACACCCTGGCCGAATTCATGTTCGGCCGCCGCGCGCTGATGTTGGCGTTGTTCGCGGTGCTGACGGCGCTGCTCGCCTACGCCGCGGCGCTGCTGAAGATCGACGCCGGCTTCGAAAAGCAGATCCCGACCAAGCACCCGTACATCCAGACGTTCCTGAAGCACCAGGACGAATTCGGCGGTGCCAACCGGCTCCTGATCGCCGTCAATGCCCGCCAGGGCGACATGTTCACGCCCGAATTCTTCACCACCCTCAAGCAGGTCACCGACGCGGTGTTCTTCCTGCCGGGCGTCAACCGCTCCACCGTCACCTCGATCTTCACGCCCAACGTGCGCTTCGTGGAAATCGTCGAAGGCGGTTTCGCCGGCGGCAACGTGGTGCCGGCCGAATTCGCCCCCACGCCCGAGATGCTGGCGCTGGTGCGCGAGAACATCCTGAAATCGGGCCAGGTCGGCCGGCTGGTCGCCAACGACTTCACCGCCGCTTTGGTCAGCGCGCAACTGGTGGAGATCGACCCCGCCACCGGCGAGAAACTCGACTACTTCAAGGTCGCCGACCAGCTGGAACAGGACATCCGCGCCAAGTTCGAAACCGAGGCCACTTCGGTCCATATCGTCGGCTTCGCCAAAGTGATCGGCGACGTGGCTGACGGCGCGCTGGGCGTGGTCGGATTTTTCGGCGTCACCTTCGTCATTTCCGGCGTGCTGGTCTACTTCTTCACCCACTCGGTGCGCTTGACCATTCTGCCGCTGGTGTGCTCGTTCGTCGCCGTCGTGTGGAACATGGGCCTGCTCACCGTGTTCGGCTTCGGCCTCGACCCGATGTCGATCCTAGTGCCGTTCCTGACCTTCGCGATCGGGGTGTCGCACGGCGTGCAGAAGATCAACGTCATCAGCGCCGAGTTCCTGGCCGGGGCGGACGCCTTCACCGCCGCCAAGACCGCGTTCCGCAAGCTGGTCTTGACCGGCGCGGTGGCGGCGCTGGCCGACGTGTTCGGGTTCCTGACTATCCTGCTCATCGAAATCCGCATCATCCAGGAAGTGGCGATCACCGCCTCGATCGGCGTGTTCTGCGTGATCCTGACCAACCTGTTCCTGATTCCGCTCTTGGCGTCGTACGTCAAGCTGGGCGAGGGCTATCGCGACCGGCTGCGCAAGGCCGGGACGGCGCGGCAAGGGCTCTGGCGCCAGCTGGCGGCGTTCACCCAGACCCGGCGCGCGGTCGCGGCGATCGGCGTGACGGTCGTGCTGTTCGCGTACGGCACGTACCAGTCGCAGTTCGTGCGCATCGGCGACGTGCTGTCGGGCGTACCGGAGCTGCGCCCGGACTCGCGCTACAATCAGGACGACGCGGTCATCACCTCGAAGTTCTCGATCGGCACCGACGTCATCCAGACCATCGTCGAAACGGTGCCCAACGGCTGCATCCAGTACGACGTGATGGAACGCATCGATGCCTTCGCGTGGGAGATCTCAAACGTCGCCGGGGTCCGGTCCACCCTGTCGATGCCGCAGGCGGCCAAGATCGTCAACGCCGGCTGGAACGAGGGCAACTTGAAATGGCGCGTGCTGCCGCGCAACGAGCAGCTTTTGGTCCAGGCGACGCAAGGGGTCGACACCGCGACCGGGCTGCTCAACGCCGATTGCAGCGTCATGCCGGTGATCGCCTTCACCGAGGATCACAAGGCCGAGACCATCAGCCGCATCGTCGCCGCGGTGAAGGATTTCGCCGCCGCCAACGATTCCGACCGGCACCGCTTCCTGCTGGCCACCGGCAACGTCGGCGTGATGGCCGCGACCAACGAGGTGGTCGAGGCCGAGGAGTTCCAGATCCTGCTGTGGGTCTACGCCGCGGTGTCGCTGTTGTGCCTGGCCTTGTTCCGCTCGTGGCGGCCCACGGTGTGCGTGCTGATCCCGCTGATCCTGGTGTCGATCTGGTGCTACGCGCTGATGGTGTTCCTCGACATCGGCCTCAAGGTCTCGACCCTGCCGGTGGCCGCGCTCGGCGTCGCCATCGGCGTCGACTACGGCATCTACATCTTCGCCCGGTTGAAGAGCACGCTGGAAGAGGGGGTCGGCCTTGAAGAGGCGTTCTTCCGCACGCTGCAGGTGTCGGGCAACGCCGTACTGATGACCGGCCTGACGCTGACCATCGGCGTGGCGACCTGGGCGTTCTCGGACTTGCAGTTCCAGGCCGACATGGGCCTGCTGCTGGCCTTCATGTT
>JANRJB010000331.1:0-5827 GCA_033764265.1 Rhodospirillaceae bacterium
CGGGCGCGGATTGAATCGGTCGGTGCGCCAGCATACCTTGAGGCCATGAACGACGCCCCCGCCAATCTCAAATTCGCCGCCCAGTCCGAGCGCCTGGCGGGCCTGCGCGCGGCCATGGCGGCCGCGGGCGTGGACGGCTACATCGTTCCGCACGCCGACGAACACCAGAACGAGTATCTCGCGCCCTACGCCGAGCGGCTGGCGTGGCTGACGGGGTTCACCGGCTCGGCCGGTCTGGCGGTGATCTTGAAGGACCGCGCGGCGATCTTCATCGACGGACGCTACACGCTCCAGGTTCGCGCCCAGACCGACGGTACGCTGTACGATTATCGGCATCTGGTGGACGAACCGGCGCCGGCGTGGTTGGCCGAGCACGCCAAGGGCGCAAAGGTGGGCTACGACCCGCGCCTCATCACGCCGGCGCAACTCGCCCGCTTCGAGGACGCCGGCCGCAAGACGGGGGTGACGTTTGTGGCGCTGGCCGACAACCTGGTCGATCGCGTCTGGCGCGACCGTCCGGCCCGCCCGACCGCCCCGGCTCACGTCTATCCTGAAAAGTTCGCCGGCCGCTCCGGCGCCGAAAAGCGCAAGCTGGTCGCCGCCTGGCTGGTCAAGGAAGGTCACGGCGGGTTCGTGTTCTCGGCCACGGACTCGGTGGCGTGGCTGTTCAACATCCGCGGCGCCGACGTTGAGTTCTCGCCCCTGGTGCTGGCCTACGCGCTGGTCGCCGCCGACGGCCGCGCGACGTTGTTCGCCGATCCGGTCAAGCTGTCGCCCGAGGTGATCGCCCACCTGGGCCCCGACGTGACGACCGCGCCCTACGAAGGCCTCAGCGCGGCCTTAGCGGCGCTCAAGGGCAAGGCGGCGAGCATCGCCTACGATCGCGACACGGGTTCGCGCTGGCTGGCCGACGCCATCGCCGCGGCCGGGTTCGAGGCCAAGTCCGCGCCCGACCCCATCACGCCGATCAAGGCCGCCAAGACCGCGGCCGAGCTGGCCGGCGTGCGCGACGCCCACGTGCGCGACGGCGCGGCCTTGACCCGGTTCCTGGCGTGGTTCGCGCGCGAAGGTCAGACGGGGACGCTGAACGAAATTTCCGCCGCCGCCCGGCTGGAAGAGTTTCGCCGCACCGACAATCTCTATCGCGGCGGCAGCTTCGCCACCATCTGCGGCGCCGGCGGCAACGGCGCGATCGTGCACTACCGCGCCCATCCGGCCACCGCCGCGCGCATCGCACCCGACATGCTGGTGCTGATCGATTCCGGCGGCCAGTACCTCGACGGAACCACCGACGTGACGCGCACGGTCGCGGTCGGCGTCCCGACCGCCGAGCAGAAGCGCCGCTTCACGCTGGTGCTGAAGGGCCACATCGCGCTCGGCAGCGCGCGCTTCGTCAAGGGCACCACCGGCAGCCAGCTCGATGCGCTGGCCCGCCACGCCCTGTGGCAGGAGGGCCTGGACTACGACCACGGCACCGGCCATGGCGTCGGCACTTATCTCGGCGTGCACGAAGGCCCGCAGCGCATCAGCAAGATCGGCAACACGGTGGCGCTGGAGCCGGGCATGGTGATCTCGAACGAGCCCGGCTACTACAAGACCGGCGAATACGGCATCCGCATCGAGAACCTGGTGGCCGTGCGCGCGGCGGCCGTACAGCCGGGCGCCGAAAAAACGCTGTACGAATTCGAAACCCTGACGCTTGCGCCGATCGATCTCGCCCTGGTCGACGTGCCGCTGCTGACCGCCCCCGAAAAGACGTGGTTGAACGCCTACCACGCCCGCGTGCGCGACACGCTAAGCCCGCTCGTGGACGCCGACACGCGCGCCTGGCTCGCCGGCGCCACGGCGGCGATCTGAACGCTCATACCTTCTGCAGCCACAGGCTTGCGCCAGGATTGCGCATGAAGAGCGGCATCGCCTGGGACATGGCATCGGCGTGCCGGCGGCCCAGGTAATCGTTGAACAGCAGGATCCGATAGTTGGGATTATCGGTCAGGAGCGCGCGCAGCGCGTAAGCCTCGTTCCAGGATCGGTTCTCGGCGAACAGCCACGCCTCGGGATACTCGAACGGATAAAAGATGTCGTGAAACTGCACGATCACGCCGGGCTTCAGCCGGGGCAGCACGGTGAACAGGTGAAAATTGACGTCGCTGCCGGTCTTGCTGACATGGGTTGAGTCGACGAACAGGATGTCGCCGCCGTTCAGCGCGTCGACCAGACCCAGGTCGATGTCCTGCGCCGCGCTCTTGATCACGCGATGCCGGGTCGGATCGATCCGGCCGTGCAGCGTGCGGAAGCGCTCGGGGTAAGGGTCGATGAAGGTGCAGTCGAGCGTACCGCCCAGGCAGCGCTCATCGACATCCAGCGCCAGGCACGACGAATACCCGGTGCCGAACTCCACCAGCCGGCGCGGCCGCACCTCCATCAGCAGGCAGCCATAGATCGCCGCGTCACCGGGGCCGAAGGTCGGATTGTCGCTGCGGTATCGCAGGCCGGCCGCATCGCCCGCGACGATCGGCAGCGCCGGGTAGTGCGCGGCCAGTCGGCGCACCAAATTCAGCTGCCCCTCGGTGTTCAGGTCGATCCCGGTCGGCGCAACGGTCCGGTCGAACACCCGCGCGCGCCGCGAGGAAAGCTCGACCGGATCGACCAGTGGGGAATAGAAATGGCCGGGCGGCACCCAGGTGGCGAGGCCGGAGCGGGCCGCTAACGCGCGCGTCAGGCGGCGCATCGACCGCCGCAGCGCCTGCGCGGGCGCGCGGCGCAACAGGATGTTGAGGCGTCGGGCGATCCGCTTCAATCGGCGTGGAGACAGGAGCGGGCCTGGGCGGACGTTCATCGCCGGCAGCCGTCAGGCCGCCGACACGCTTTCGGGCACCGGCGTGCGGGTGTACTTGGCGAAGTCGAGCGGAAAGGCCTTGGCACGCGCCTTGGCGATGCCGGACTTCAGCCCATCGGGGGTGATCGGCTTTGTCAGATAAAAACTCACGTCCAGCTGCGCGGCGGTCCTCACCGCCAGCGGATGGGCGATGGCCGACAGGATGATGAAGCAGGCGTCGGGCCGCACCAGCTTGAAGCGGCCCAGCCGCACCGCCTTCAACAGTTGCAGGCCGTTGCCGTTGGGCATTTTGAGATCGCAGATGATACAGTCGATGCGCGCATTGAGCGCGGCCAGTGCGTTGTACGCGTTCACGCCGCTGTCCGCGCGCATGATTTTCTTCACGCCCAGTCCGCGCAACATCGCCTCGAGCGTGTCGAGGAACAACAGGTCATCGTCGACCGCAAGGGCCGTGAATTCGCCCACGATCACTTGATCGGACATCGCCCCGCCCCGGAATATCGCCCCTGCGGCCGCTTTTACTGGGGCAGGCCCGGGGTTGTGAAGGGAATTATAAGGCGCACGCAGTTCGGTAGCGATGCCGAACCATTTGGAACCGCAACCGGAAATGCAACTTTGCGGCGCAGCGCCTGCGCCACGCAGCTTTCACGGCTTGTAGAGTCGCGCTCCCAACCCGGTCGGCGGAACAACCGCGGGATCAAGCTGAGTCTTGGTCCACGGATGGGCCTTGTTTTCGGGCGGCACGTCCTGGGCGAAGGCCATCCAGGTGTCCAGGCGCGGGTTGCGGCGCACCGGCCACTCCGGCGGCAGTTCCAGATAGCGGGGCGCGTTCTTCTCGATGTAGGCCAGCACCTTCGGCGGCACCTCGGCGGTGCCCGCGTAACCCTTGTGGCTGAACATGCGGCCGAAGACCACCGCGTCCTTGAACCGTTCGCCGCCCATCTTCATGAACGGCCACGGCTGCGACAGCCGCGAGAATCCTGCGGTGAAGCGTACCGTCGGCAGGCTGCGGTCTTCCAGGTCGCGCTTTGAAATGTCGAAGGTGAAGTGCTCCGAGGGCGAGATGCGCGGCCCGGTCGAATAGCTGGGCCAGCCCTCGGGCGCGACCGGGTTGGTGTATTCGTGGGTGTAGTCCCACGACAGCATCAGATGGTCGCCGGCGAAGTGCTGAAACGGCAAGATCAGGGGCACGTTGCCCTCGGCGTCGGGGAACACCGTGCCCTCGTTCATCAGCGTCGGCGGATCGCTGTCCTTGCCCAGCGCGAACCGCGGCATGTAGGGCACGGTCAGCTTGCCGGCCGTCAGGTCGTTGTAGAAGTGGTAGACCTCCACCGTTTCTTCGGTGAACGGATTGGTCCAAGTCTCCAGAATGTCGCCGGTGCGCAGGTCGGTGAAGTAGCCGGTCTCGCGCGACTTGATGTACATCGCGCCCTCGGCCGGCTCGAAGCGGGCTTGCAGAATCCCGGTGCCGGTGTAGCCGAAGATCGGCACCATGCGCCTGGCGCCGATGCGCATGTACATCAGGCCATGAAAGCCGCCGATCACCGGCGCATCGTAGCCGGCCCAGATCTTGCCGAAGGCGTACAGGTTGTCGAGAGGATCGGCGTAATTGATCGAACCGGTGCGTGCGGGCGTCGCGGCCCGCGCGGGGCCCGCTCCGGCAATGGCCGCGCCCGCGCCGACCAAGGCTGCCAACGCCGAACGCCGGCCCAACGCGAGATCGTTCAACAGCAGCGATTGCATGGCGTCGTCTCCCCCGAGGCTGTCTCGACAGCTTCGATGCGCGCGCGGGCGAGGGAAAGGCCGTCCGGATCATCGCCCGACAGTTGGTCAAGCATCGATCCCGGCGCGCGACGGTCATTGATCCGACTCCGGCTTCTGGGCCTATAAACATCGCTGTTCCGCGCCAACCCGGAGGTCCGCCATGATGCCAGGCCCCATAACGCCAGGCCCATCGTTCTCGCGTCGCCAGGCGCTCGCGGCGTCGGCCGCTGCCGCCGTGGTTGCAGCCTCGGCCGCGCGCGCCGCCGACGACGAAGCCGCGCCGAAGTTCGTGCCCGGCGCACCGATCTCGCAATTCGGCGAAACGTCGACCGCGGAAGAGGTCACCGCCGGCGTCGACATGACCGGCAAGCGCGTGCTGATCACCGGCTGCAACTCGGGCCTGGGCCTGGAGAGCATGCGCGTGCTGGCGATGCGCGGGGCACACATCCTGGGCGTGGCGCGCAGCAAGGAACGGGCCAGCGCGGCGTTCGCCGAGCTGCGCGCGGCCGGGCTGAAAAGCGACGCGTTCACGCCGCTGGCAGCCGATCTGGCCGACTTCGCCTCGGTCGCGGCCTGCGCCGACGAGGTCAACGCGCTGGGCCAGCCGCTCGACGTGCTGATGTGCAATGCCGGCATCATGGCGCTGCAGACGCTGGAACAGGTCAACGGCATCGAACGGCATTTCGTGGTCAATCACCTGGGCCACTTCGTCCTGGTCAACCGGATCGTCGACCTGGTCAAGGCCGCGCCGCAGGGCCGCGTCGTCGTGCTCAGTTCGCTTGGCTATAAGTGGGCGCCGGAAGCGGGCATCGAGTTCGACAACCTGTCGGGCGAACGCGGCTACGAGCCCAACCGCATGTACGGCCAGTCGAAGATGGCTAATCACCTGTTCGTGGCGGAGCTCGCACGCCGACTGGCCGGCACCACGGCGACCGCCAATTCGGTTCATCCCGGCGTCATCAATACCAACCTGGGCCGCCACTTCCCTTGGTATGTGCGCGTCGCCGCCAGCCTGATCGGCTGGACCTTCATGAAAACGGTGGAGGAGGGGGCCGCGACCCAATCCTATGTCGCCACCGCCCCGGCGCTGGCGACCACCACGGGCCTCTATTTCGCCGACTGCAACCCGGTCGTGCCCGAGCGTCCGGAAATGATGGATGCCGCCATGGCCGAAAGACTGTGGGCGGTGTCGGAGGAGCTGACCAAGCCCTACGTCGCGGCGGT
>JANRJB010000336.1:0-18710 GCA_033764265.1 Rhodospirillaceae bacterium
TCGACGACCACGAATCCCATCTCGACACCGCGCAAGAGGTCGCGGAAACGCATTTCGCGCTCGGTCGCCCTGTCACGTTGCGCGGTGAGCGTGTCGTTGAAACGTGCCAACTGGCCGCGCTGGTGGGTCAAGCCGGCGCCCATGGCCGATAGCACCAGCCCGGCGGCGAGCACGGCGTAGGGGGCGGCACTCGCATTGGCGCGCACGAGCGCCGGCGTTGCCTGGGCCTCGGCCCGCACCGACAACCGGTTGATCTCGACCTCGTGCCTGACGGTGGGCCGGCCGGCCGTCTTGTCATTGAACTCGCCGCTGCGGAAAACGGGTTCGCCGTTGGCGGCCACCGCGACCGCCGCCGCCAACTCGGAGCGGTCATACAGCGCGTCAAACATGTTCTGCAGGGTCACGCGTGCAGTGATCAGGCCATCGAAACCGCCATCGATAAAAATGGGGGCAGACACCACGACGAACGGTTGGCCCGCGTCATCGCGGTTGATCCGGCTGATCTGCACCACACCGGCGGTGCGGGCCGCTTCCATGCCCGCCAGCAGCGCATCGCTGGGAGCAATGGCATCGTTCAGCGACAGCACCTGTCCGCCGCGCGTGACGCGCCAGCGTACATTGAAGCCGGCGTCGACGCGCTGGACGTAGAGCAAATACGGGAAGTCGCGGATAAAGCTGCGCGCGTCCTTTTGCCAGCGGGCTTCGGCGGCCTCGCCGAACGCTTCGGCCCGTTCGGCCATCCGGCTCAGGCCTTCGTCGAGATCTTCGAATTCCTTCGCAACCGTCAGCGCGAATTGTTGCGCCTTGGTGGCCAGTAGAACGTCCAGCGCGTGTTGTTCGCCGCGCAGCAGCACCACCCACAGGCCGAGTGACGCAGCCACACCCGCCAGCAGCACGAATAACCATGCCCTTGACGATGTAATTGGCGATGGCACGAGTTACCCCTACAACTTCCAATTATCTTTCGACGGAAACATTGCCTAGACGTGCTCTTTGCGGCACGCTTGGACGGCTCTCTCCCTTTTTGCGCGTGTGGTTGCTGCTGATTTCTATTTTTGAAGATAAATGGTTCTGACAACAAACTACAACCTGATTCGTGCCGCCACTTAGAATTTTTACAATGTAATACAGCACTCTAACTACGTATATTATCTGGGCAATTTTAGCGAACTTGGCGTCATATCGTCGTTTACTAAGGTGATTCTGGGCCCAAGTGCCCACCGTGGTATTGGCCCGATCAGTCAGAGCCATCAACCTCCCGCAGTTGGCCGCGACCATCGATCCCGAATGCAACCGCGGGAACGACCCAGAGATGTATTGAATCGACTCCCCTGACCCCGGTTGAGATCTCCGCACGTGGGCGCGAGCCCGTTGACACTGTAAAATCACACATATGCATTCACGTTGCAAACTTACGCAATAGGGTGGCCCTCAATCAATTGACACCCACCGCCGGACGGCGCGAACATTCATGCCTCGTCCGTTAATCGATCCATGCCGTTCACGGCCCCCGGGGAGGTTCCGCCATGGCCAAGTCGCCCTTGCGCACCAAGCGCGAGACATATGCCGCCGAGTTCACGCCGGCCGATTACGACCGCGCGTACTTCACCAAGGATCCGGTCGTCGATGCCTTGTTCACGTCGTTCACAGCGCTGGGCGCCAACGTCTGGGCGTTGCAGCGTCGCCTGCAGACCGTCGAGGTGCTGCTGGAGAAACACGGCTCGGTCACGCGCGAGATGATCGAGCAGTACATGCCGACCGAGGCTGAAGCCAAGCAGATCCGCGATGCACGCAACGCCTTCGTCGCCGAGCTGTTCGATCCGTTCCAGCAAATGGGCACGGTGGCTTACGGCGCGTCGCTCGACGTACCGGAGAATCCGCACAACCCCGCCACCACGGCCGCCAAGAAATAGCGACGCACGACCGGAAAGGACCCAGACCATGACCGACTCGCTGTTCCCGTCGCTGCGCCGCCGCGACCTGTTCGCCACCGCCGCCGCGGCCGCTGCTTCGGCCACCGCGGCCACAATCAACACCGCCGAAGCCAAGGAGACCGTGAAGGAGTCCGTGCGCACCATGGCCGTGCGCGGCCACGACGGCATCTACGCGCGCATGCCGACGCTGGCGATGGAAACCAAGGGCGACTTTTACGCGGGGCTTTACCGCTGGCGCCTTGCCGACATGGAAGCCGCAGCCGAAGACCGGGCGGAGGAAATCCTGAAGGCCAAGGGCGTCGACCCCAAGGCGCAGATGACCTGGGGCGAGGCGGTCGCGCTGCTGGAGGCCGACCCGCTGATCGCCATGACCTGCCGGGCCCGCCACAGCCACCAGAAATTGAAGTACCAGTTGCTGCAGCTTGAGTATCACAAGCGCGCGGATGCGTTCCTGGCCGAGATGGAGCGCGCCGACAAGATGGGCCCGGGCACGCTGGAGCTGAACCCCAAGATGGCCCTGCCCGAGTACACCACCCGCGAAATCCACTCCATGCCGGGTGGTTACGTCGGCGATGCGTTCGCCGGCCACATGTACCACGCCGGCACCGACTGGGGCGCCTATGTGGACACCAACACGCAGGACGGCCAGCACATGCAGATGGCCGCCGGCGCGGTCGTGCCGGCCGACGGCAAGGTGCGCCGCATCCTCGACCTCGGCACCTCGATCGGCCAGTTGGCCACGTCGATGAAGCGCCGCTTCCCCGAGGCCGAGGTGTGGGGCCTCGATGTCGGCGGGCCGATGGTGCGCTACGCCCACATGAAGGCCGCCGACATGGGCGTCGATGTCAACTTCGCCCAACGGCTGTGCGAGGACTCTGGCTTCCCCGACGGCCATTTCGACATGATCACCTCGAACCTGCTGTTCCACGAAGTGAACGAGCAAGGCGCCAAGGACATCATCAAGGAAATCGCGCGCGTGCTGCGTCCGGGCGGGGTCTATTCCTCGACCGACACCAACGACACGCCACCGACCGTGAAGGGCAAGTACACCCTGTGGTATAATTATCGTTGGAACCACGAGGACTGGTACGCCGACTGGCACAACGTCGACTTCGCCAAGGAGATGACCGGCGTCGGCCTCAAGGTGACCCGCCGCACCGGCGGCCGCAACGAGCCCAAGTACGTCGCCATCAAGACCTGAGACCGCAACGGCTTCGCAGCCTTGAAACCCCGCTCCGGCGGGGTTTCTTTTTTCCGCCATCGCAACGGGGATTTTTCATGCAGCGCCGCACATTCGTGGGTTCCGCCCTCGCCGCCGCCACGGTTCGCAGCGCGTCGGCTGCCGAGGCGCTTGTGGCCGATACGTTGATTCGCGATGCCTATGTCGTCACGGTGGATGCCGAACGGCGGGTGTTCACCCACGGCTATATCGCCTTCAAGGACGGCAAGATCGCGGCCGTGGGTCCGATGGGCGAGTGCAACGTGCGCGCCGCCGAAACCGTCGACGGCCGCGACAAACTGGTCATGCCCGGCATGGGCAACGCCCACAATCACCTGAATCAGATTTTCCTGCGCGGCTACAACGACGACCGCTGGCCGGTGCTGAGCATTACCGGCGCGGTGGCCACGGTGATGCAGCAGCTGTTCGCGGTCGCCGCGCGCAGCGATGCCGAGCGCGCCTATGCACTCACCCGGCTGCACTGCCTGGAGCTGATGAAAGGCGGCTATACCGCCACGCACGACGAGCACTTCACCAACGTGCGCGCCGAGTCTGCCGACGGCTCGTGGCAAGCGGTCGCGGACTCCGGCTTGCGCGGCTTCGTGGCGCGCTGCATCGTCACCAGCGAAATGGTGCCGCCGATCGGCCGCGAGCGTTTGGACGAAGGCCTGCGGGAAATCGAGCGCCTGGCGGCGAAGTTCGCCGGCAGCCGGGTGGAGGTGGCGGCGGGCTTCGTCAACTACCGCTTCCTGACCGATCCCGAGGACATGCGCCGCATCAAGCAGGCGGCCGACCGGCTCAACATCCGCCTCGACATCGACATGACCGACAACAGCGCCGGCGCCGACCTGAAGAAGCGCGGTTTCGCCGGCGGCCAAGTGGAGTACTACCGCAGCTTCGACCTGCTCGACCGGCCGATCTACGCCGGCAAGGCGGTCAACGTGGCGCCGCACGAGTTCGCCATCCTTGCCCAAACCGACGCGCGCGTCGGCTTGGTGCCGGTGCTGCGCCAGTTCGACGGCGCGGGCCTGCCGATTCATCACCTGCTCAAGCTGGGTGTGACGCCGGGCCTGGGTACCGACGCGCCGATGGTGACCGACAACCAGAACCCGTTCGAGGTGATGCGCCAGGCGATCCTGGGCCAGAATCTCGCGGTGTTGCGCGAACGCGGCGCCGGGCTGCCGGCGCCCGAAGCGGCGCATTGGGCCACCGCCGAAACGGCGATCGAAATGGCGACGCGGGGCAGCGCGCGGGCGCTGTTTACCGACCAAGTGGCGGGCTCGCTCGAGGTTGGTCGCGCCGCCGACTGCGTGATCGTGGACCTCAACCAGCCGATCATGACGCCGCACTTCGACCACCGCCGCACCATCGGCAGCCTGGTGTGGGCGGGCGAAAGCCGCATCGTCGACACCGTGTTCGTGGATGGCCGGAAACTTGTCGCGGGCGGGCGGTCGACGCTGTGGAACGAGGACGAGGTCATCGCCACCGCAGCCAAGGTACTCGGCGACATCGCCGCCGAGACCGACTTGCCGGCATTGCTGCCGCCGCGCGTGCCGGGCCGCACGTACCGGGGGTGGAGGTACATCTAGGCTGCTAAGGCCCCGGCGCGCGGCAGTGACACTACGGCCAGGGCAGCCACTATCCGAACATCTGAACGAAGTACGTGCAGCCCGAGCGCCAAGCATGTCGTCATCCTTGAGCGGTGCATCCGCCGCCGACGGCTTGGGGAGGGCTCACGATGGTGGTCTCGAGAATCGATCGCGTGCTGCTGGCGAGCGTGCCGCTGACTTCGGCGATGTTGACGGGGATACCCATCGAGTCGGCCGCCCAATCCCAACCTGCGGTGACCGCAATCGAAGAACTGGTCGTCACCGCCCGCCGTCGGGAAGAGAGTTTGATGAGCGTCCCCCTGGCGATTTCCGCCTTCTCAAAGGCGGACATCGAGTCGCTCGGCGCGCAAGATCTGAACGACCTGAACATGCGGACACCCGGATTCTATATGCAGTATTCCGGCGTTGGAGCCGGCGGCCGCAACGACAGGAGTTTTCCGACCCTGACCTTTCGAGGACTTAGCAATATCGCCAACATCGGCTCGCTGTTCATCGACGGCGCGCCGGTCTCGAGCGTCAGTTCGCTGGCCCCGGGCGACTTCGAGCGCATCGAGATTCTCAACGGCCCGCAAAGCGTCTACTTCGGCAGGTCCACCTACGCCGGCGCGGTCAATTACGTCACGCGCACGCCGGGCGATCGGTTCGTCGGACGAATCACCACCGAGTACAGTTCGTACAATTCGACCGACGCCACGCTCAGCCTGGAAGGGCCGTTGATCGCCGGTCGACTGTCTGCCCGCGTCAGTTTTCACGATCTGGACAAGGGCGGGCATTACCGAAACGCCGCCGATCCGTCCTATCGGCTGGGCGCGCAAGCCACCCGTTCGGGCGCCCTCAACCTGTACTTCACACCGTCCGAAGCACTGTCGGTCAAGGCATTCTTCAACACGTATGAGGATCAGGACGGGTTGCCGGCCAGCGCATTGTTCCGGCCCAGTCAGAATACCTGTAACGCGCGCATCGACCGCCAGGGCGGCAACAATTACATCTGCGGCGTGGTGCCGAAGATCAGCGCTGCCGAGATCTCCGCCTACAGCCGGCTTGCGCCGTATGAGTACGGAATCTTCATCGACAACAACATCCGGCTGCCGACGCTGTTCGATCCGAAATTCAACGAGAAGCCCGGGCTGCGACGCCGCGCCAATCAGGCCAACCTCGCGATCGCTTTCGACTTCGGCGATGGCCACCAACTCAACAGCATAACCGCCTATAACGACGACAAGTACCAGATCATCTCTTCCGCTTTCCGCGACAGCGAGCAGATACCGAACCCCGCCAACCCGGGCGGGCTGAACCCGCTACGCCCCCGCTTCGCGCTCAGCATGTCGTTCGTCCAGGGCAAGCAACGTGATTGGAGCCAGGAGCTGCGCGTGACCTCGCCGCAGGAAAGGCGCCTGAGATGGGACTTGGGCGCCAACTATGTGAACATCCGGGTCCCCCAGATCGCGATCAGTTTGATCAACAACAACGGCGGTTCCGTCTTGACCGCCGGCGGATCCAGCGTGACCGGGTCGAAAACGCCGGCGGTGTTCGGCGGCGCGTACTATGACCTGAACGATCGGTTGACCCTCAATCTCGAGGGTCGCTACCAGTGGGACCGCATTTACACCCGCGTCGCCGCGACCGGGGCGACTTTCGAGCGCACGTTCAAGAACTTTATGCCGCGCGCGACACTCGACTTCGAATACTCCGACGACGGCATGGTTTACGCGCTCTATTCGCGTGGAACGCTCCCCGGGAGCTTCCGGAACCAAGCCCTGCTGGCCGCCCAGCCGGCGAACGTGATCGCCGAGATCGTCGCGCAGGTCGGTCCGATCGCGCCGGCAGTTTCGCCTGAGGAGATGAACAATTATGAAGCAGGGTGGAAAGGCTCGTTCTTTGAAGGCCGAACCACCGCCCAGCTTGCGGTCTATCACGCCGTCATCACCGATCAGCAGATCACCCGCACAGTCTTCCTCGCCTCGGGCGGGGGGCTCGGCGTTCAGACCAACCTTGGCAAGACCAGACTGAAAGGCGTCGAACTGTCGATTCAGGCGCAGCCGACAGAGCAGATTTCCTTGAGCGGGTCCTTCGGTTTGGCCCGGCCCAGCATTCGGGTGTTTGAATGCACGGAGTGCTTCAACTTCATTACCGGAAGCCGCGACGTCACCGGAAATCGAACCCGGAACGTGCCGGAGCACACAGGGTCTGCGTCCGCCGAGTACACCGATTCATTGATCGACGCTTACGACTGGTTCGCGCGTGCCGATTATACCTATCGCGGCACCGTGTTCGGGGACGAAGCCAACATCGCGGAAACCGGCCCCCAGCACATTGTCAACTTGAAGATTGGCGCGCGTTCCGAGGCGCTGACGCTTGAAGCCTTCGTCAAAAACCTCACCGACGACGATACCTATCTGTCTTTGTTCCGCGCCACCGACCCCTTGGGCGGCAGCGGGATCAGGATGACTCTGCCGGACAAGCGGACGTTCGGCCTTCGGGCCGCCTACACGTTCTGATGTTCGCGTTCAGCATGCACGGGTCGCTGACGCAATTGGCTCACCCGAGTCGAAGCGCCGGCCCCTCGGTGGCCGATCATCGCGCTTCTTGCAGCAAACTTGACCAGGTTCATCAATGTCGCTGTTAGGATCACATCCCGTCATCGTGGTTGGCGCCGGACCGGTTGGGGCGGTGTTCGCGCTGGCTTTGGCCAAGGAAGGAATTTCTGTCGTCCTTCTTGAGCAGTTCGCCTCGCTTCCTGAAGACCTGCGGGCGTCCACGTTCCACCCCCCGACCCTCGATATGCTCGAACGCCTCGGGGTCGCAGAGGACCTGATCGGCATGGGCCTGATCGTGGACTCTTATCAGTATCGCGACCGGCGCACTGGCGACTTCGCCCAGTTCCACTTCCGCCATCTCAACGGTGAAACGCGCCATCCGTATCGACTGCAATGCGAGCAGTGGCGTCTGAACCGGCTCTGCGTCGCGCGGCTCATGGCGTTTCCTCACGCTGAAGTTCGCTTTTCCCACGAGTGCATTGGGCTGAACCAGGATAAGGACGGGGTGACCGTCCTGGTTCGGACGCCGGACGGCGAGAAACAGATTCGCGGGTCGCTCGTGTTCGGCAGCGATGGAGCCTCGAGCCGTGTGCGACGGGCCTGCGGCATCCCGTTCGAGGGTTTCACATATCCCGAGAAATTCCTGGTCGCGTCGACACCCTACCCGCTGGAAAACTTCTTTCCCGGCCTGTGCGGCGTCAACTACATCGCCGATCCTGACGAATGGTGCGTGATCTTGCGTTGCAATAAGCTGTGGCGGGTGTTGTTCCCGACCAATCCTGACGATAGCGACGAAAAGCTGTTGAGTGACACCTACGTTCAGGATCGGCTCCAGCAGCTCGCGCCCACGGGAACGCCTTACGAACTCGGCCACACGTCGCTCTACAAGGTGCACCAACGCGTCGCCGTTTCCTACCGCCACGGGAGGGTTCTGATCGGCGGAGACGCGGCGCACGTCAACAACCCGCTCGGCGGAATGGGCATGAACGGGGGCATACATGACGCCATAAATCTTGCAGAAAAGCTGCTGCAAATTCGCGACGGTGGCGACGATGCGCTGCTCGACGTTTACGACCGGCAGCGCCGGCTTACGGCCCAACGCTTTGTCCAGGAACAATCGATCAAGAACAAGGCTCTGATGGAGGAACGCGATCCCGGGGCACAGCATCGCCGCCAGCAGGAATACATGCGCACGGCCGCTGATCCCGTCCTTGCCAAGGAATTCTTGTTGCGGACATCGATGATCAGGATCGTGCGCGAGTCTTACAGCATACATTAGAGGATTACGGTTCGAGTACGAATCCCTATAGTCGCAGAGACACGTCATCCCATGAGGAAGAGCAGGCGCTCTGATGGGGTCCAAGAATGAACTGAGTACGCTGAAGCGCGGCTTGGAGGCCTTGGCGTTCATGAACGAACAGGGCGCCACCAACATTGCCGACCTTGCCCGTCACCTCCAGGTTCCGCGTGCGAACGCATTTCGCGTTCTGAACACGCTGGTCGTCGCCGGCTATTGCAGCCGCCACCCCGATAGCCGCCTCTACACAGTTACGCCGCTCGTTCACAGCCTAGCAGTCGGCGCAAATCCTGAGGAGATCCTGACCCACGTCGCGCGAGGGCCTGTGTTTCGACTGGGCGCTGAAATCGGCTGGCCGGTCGCCCTGACAACGCCGCGCCGCGACCGGATGCTGATTCGTCTGGTGACCGATCACGCAAGCCCGCTCGCGCTCAACCGGAGCAGGCCCGGACGTGAAGTGCCGATGATCGAAACGGCCAGCGGACTCTTGTACTTGGCACTGACGACGGAAGAGATTCGATCCGGCATCATGGATATCATTCGGGACAAGATGGGCGCGGCCAGTTTGCGCGCGCACCATTTCGAGATACGGAAAGTGTTCGCGGCAGCCCGGCGCGACGGTTTCGTTTTCCTGCCAAGTGTCGACGATAAGCGCACGAGCGCGGCAGTGCCGCTAAGGTTCCAGGGCAACATCATCGGATGCCTGTCGATGCGATACATCACTTCGGCACTGTCACAGCGGGCAGTTATCGAGCGGTATCTCCATAAGATCAGAAAGACCGCGGCTGGCATCGAAAGCCGGCTGCAGGAACGGACGACCGAAGTCCACAAGCCTCCGCGCACCCGGCCGACGCCGGGCAATAGATGGAGATAGCGGTTCATCGAACACCGCTTGTTCACTGCCGCATCCACCGGACAATTGGCTACAGGTCACAATCCGCCAACGGCGAGCGCGGCATTCCAGCGTTCCTTTGCCGCCCCTGTGCTGGCTCAAGGTCGACCACCGACTGTTCGATTATGGACCGTGGGCCGGCGATCGGGTTCCGCACGTCGACCACCGCCGCCGAAACCGACCTGCCGACACTGTTGCCGCCGCGCGTGCCGGGCCGTACGTATCGGGGGTGGAGGTACATTTGAAGGGGGCGTTCAAGCCCGTTGGAGACCGTGACCATTGACTCGTGATCGTTCAGACATCCAACCAAGTGCCTCAGCAGGGTTGCATCGATGACCCGCCGGCGCCGACCAAATCCACCTTACGCAACCCCAACGTGATCCGTTTGCGTCAGGGTCCATTGCTCCTGTCAGGACCCGTCGGACCTGGGTAACGATGCGCCCTTGGCCCTAGATTCCCAATTCCGTCAAAGAGATAGGCAGCATTTGTGCGCCGAGAAAGCCGAATTGTGGCCTAGCACAACCTTCCGCAATGAATCGGCAGAAGTCGTAAACGTCAGGGTTTTCCGGTTTGATGCGTCTCGGACGTGGCAGAAACTGTATCTCGCAGGGGCGCTTCTCCATTGAAGACCCATCGTTCACTTGGCCGCGAGGACGATTCCGGCAGAGCTTCAGGCCGGATCGATCAACTTCGCGAGGCATACCTTCGCTACCGCAACGCCATTCTTTGCTATCTCCAACGGCGTTCCGGAAGTTCATGCGACGCTGAGGACATTGCCCAGGATGTTTTCGTCCGCATATCGGCTGCGGCCACTGATGCCGAACCGATCGACAATCCGAAAGCCTTCCTTTTTCGCACTGCCGATAATCTCCTCACCGACTTTCATCGGCGCCGGACGGTCCGCCGCAACTACCAGGACCTTCCCCCCGACGAACTCGCTTCGCCGCCGACGCCGGAGCGCGCCCTTCTCGACAAGCGTGAACTTGAGGCTGTTCGACAAGCGATCCTTAATTTACCGACACGATCGAAGCAGGCCTTTATCTTGCATCGCTTTCACCATTGGAGTCACCGAGCAATTGCCGCGCATCTGAACATTTCGGTCAACGCGGTTGAAAAGAACATCATTCGGGCATTGAAGCGCTGCCGCGAAAGCATGGATGAACGCCCCAGCGCCAAGAACAAAGGGATTCACGGAGGCTCAACTTGATCCCGATCTTTCGGACCATTCAGAAACGTCTCATCGCCCACAAGGCGATTAAGCGCTTCGTTTCCGTTCATGGCGGAACCGTCACCGCCGCGGAACTGCGTCAACACGCCGAGTGGATCGCGTCCCGTCGCGCGCATACCGAAGCGTACGCAGAAATCGACGAGCTTTGGATTGAGATGGAACGCCTGAGCGCTGAGTTCGCCCGCCTACCTTTGGACACCAACGCGTCCCCACCCCGTTATCCAACACCTCTGGTGTGGGGGGCCGTGTCGATCGCGGCGACGCTTGTCCTCATGCTCGCGTTCACATGGCGTGCGTCCGACCTTGCGCCGATCGATCGCGGCACGCCTGAGCGACATGCGACGGCTGTGGCCGAAACGAGCGAGTTTTATCTTCCCGACCGATCGAAACTGATACTTGGGGCCAAGTCCGAAATCGTCGTCGAGTCGTTTGGGGATCAGCGGTCGGTCGCTCTGACGAGCGGGGAAGCATACTTTGAAGTGGCAAAGGATGCGGATCGTCCCTTCTACGTCGATACCGGTTTAGCCACCATCCGAGTTGTCGGGACCAAATTCAACGTCCATACCGGCCCGAACGGCGTACGTGTCACGGTTGCCGAGGGCCGTGTGGCGGTGAACGCCAAAGCGCAGAACGGCGTCAACCATTTGGATCAACCGCAGGTCTTCGTCGATGCGGGGCAATCAATACTGATTGACCAGTCGGGGAATGCGTTGGTTCACACCGCCAGCAACATCGGCGACGTCATGTCATGGCGGCATGGGCTGCTGACCTTCACGAACACGCCGCTCTCCACAGTTGCCGCCGACCTTAACAGGTACTCCCGCGAGACGCTCATCATCGAGGGGCACGAGCTTCAGAACGTGCCGATCACGGGACTGTTTCGGGCAGGCGAACTCCTGAGCGTTGTCGCGGAACTCCGCAAGATTCTTCCTGTCGAAGCCGTCGAGATCCGCCCCGGCGAGTTCGTCATACGGCGGTGCCAACCCACAGTTTGCGGCTGACCGCGCGTATTCCGTCCCCGCGCAATCCCCCATGTCAGGTTTGTTGACCTAGAAACGTCATATGACCAGAGGCGGTTCCGATGCGGAACCGCAGGGGGAGATTGACGCACCATGCGCAAGAACGCTCGTGCAGGATTCCTGCCTATCACTCTGGTTGCGGCTCTGATCGCCTTTCCCCTCAACGATGCACTCGCAGAGGATGCGGTATCCTACAGCATCCCCGCGCAAGATGTGTCGGCATCGCTGCTGGCGTTCGCGACGGCATCTCAGCTGCGGTTTATTGCGCCATCGGAGGATCTGAAGGGACTTACCGCCGGCGCACTCAACGGCAAGTATCGACCGACGGAAGCTCTCAAGATATTGCTCGAAGGGACAGAACTCGACGCAAGCGTCACTCCGGACGGCTTTTTGAGCGTGAAATCGCGCAAATCCGCCGTTCCGCCCGACCGCGCACCAACGAGCCCAGGTCCCGATGAACAGGGCTCTCTCAACGGAACGAACCTAGCGCAGGCGCCGCAAAGTGCGCCCACTGACGACGCCGAGGTTGCAGTGCTTACTCTCGAAGAAATTGTCGTCACGTCGCGCCGCCAGGCCGAGAGGCTGCAAGAACTGCCGTTGAACGTGACTGCCTATACCGACGAAGCAATACGACGTCAGAACATCATGAACATCTTTGACCTGTCGAACCTGACGCCAAACTTGAATTTCGAGAATATTGGTTACCGGCTTGGCCAGTTCTTGACGGTGAGAAGCTTGAACTCAGGCGGCGCCGGCGGTGGCCGCGCTTCGGTTTACATCGATGGAGTTTACGTCGCGCCGCCGAGCAATTACGAATCCATCCCGTTCGCGAACATCGAGCGCATCGAGGTGATGAAAGGACCCCAAAGCGCGCTCTACGGTCGGGCAACATTCTCCGGCGCAATCAACTACATCCTGAAGCAGCCGACCGACGAAGTGACCGGCCGCGTGGACTTCTACGCCGCAACCCTCGACGAAAAAAACATCAACGCCTACATCAGCGGGCCGGTGCTTGGCGATAAGCTGATGGCAAGCGCGAGCTACTACTACATGACCTTCGATGGTCCACAAACGTGGGCCAATGTCGTCGGAGGACACCGCAACGGCAGCCAGCGAACGGACTCCGGAGCGCTTAAGGTTCTCGCGAACGTCAGCGACGATTTCAGCTTTACTGGGCGCGTTTCTTATAGCGCCGATGATGACGGCAATTGGACAACCCAATACATTGATCCAAGCCAACGCAACTTTTCCGTCGTGCGTCCGAACGGCAGCATTGGCCGATACGTGCAAGGCGTGGTGCCCGATCCGTGCTTCTGCAACCTGAATTACAACGTCAATGATCTGTCGCGTCCCGGCATCCGGCGGTTCCAATGGCGCACGAGCCTGACCGCCGACGCCGAGGTGGGCGAGCACAACCTGAGCGTCACGGCCGCCCATAACTTTCAGAGTGAACGCGGTCAAACAGACTTGGACGGAACCTCGCTCAAGGCTTTCACCAGCTTTCTGCGCACATCCACCCGCGACAACTCGCTGGATGTGAGGGTCTCGTCACCTCAGGACCGTCGGCTCAGATACTCCTTTGGCGGCTACTATTTGGACCTGCGCGTCGAAAACCGCGGCTTTCTCCGGTTTGACTCGCTCGGCGGAGCCATTTCCGCGAACCCGTCCGTGGCGCTCACCAAGGACCGTTCCGCGTTCGGCGCCGTCTACTTCGATGTAACCGATCGAGTCACGCTCTCGCTCGAGGCGCGTTATCAATCCGAGCGTCTCAAGACAACAAACGTCGCCACGCTTCTCTCCTTCCGGACCACACATAACTCGCTTGTGCCCCGTATCTATCTGGATTACCGGCCCGTGGATGACCTTGTCGTCTATGCGGTCTATTCGGAGGGAACAACGCCGGGCTCGTTCAACGTTGGGCGCGTGGCCGATGAGAGTCAGAGGGTCGTGTTGCCGGAAACCCTCCGCAACTATGAAATCGGTTTCAAGTCGGAGTGGCTGTCGCGGCGGCTGCTGATCAACGCTGCCGGCTACTACATGGACTGGATCAACCTGATCTCGTCGGCCACTTACGTGACGCCGCAGGGACTGCCCGCCCCGGTTCAGGAGAACCGCGGTCTCGCACGGGTTGTCGGCGGAGAGATCGAGGCGCAAGCGCTGCTCGCCCAGGGACTGGACGCGCGGGCGACGTTTTCCTACAACGACGCGCACTACGTCAGAAATTGCTCCACCAATGCTGGCATTCTCTTCGGCCGGTCTGATCAGCCCGCTCCGACGGTGTGCCAGTTCGTGAACGGCAACACGCTCGAGGGCCAGATTCCCACCCAAGTGTCGTTCTCGCTCGGATATACCGCTGACCTTACCGAGGATTGGAATTGGTATGCCCGCGGCGAGTACATGCACGCCGAAGGCCAGTTCGCGGACGACATGAATCTCGCGAAATCGGCGGCCGCCAATACCATCAACTTCCGCATCGGTGTGAACCGCGACGACTTGAGCGTAGAGTTGTTCTGCCGCAACTGCACGAACGAAGACGCGATGACCCGCGCCGTTCTTCAAACGGATTTCCGGATCGGTTCGACCACTGCGACCGGCATGAGCGTGGGCGGTACTTCGCGCCGGCCCCGACAGTTCGGACTCAAGACCACGGCTGCGTTCTAGGGTTCTCCGAGCACGTTTCACAGCCGACACCTCCGGCCCGGCATCAGCATGTTCGACAGGGACCTCAGGAGAGGGTGGTGGTTCACGATCCACAAGTGGGTCGGAATCGTGGCCGGCCTTTGGATCTTGCTGCTGGCGTTGACCGGAGCGGTCATCGCGTTCCACGGTGAGCTGAGATCCGCGCTGGAGAAGGGTCTCTACCGAACCGGCCGCTGCGATGTCGTGCCGCGCTTCGATCTCATGGAACAGGCCGTCGTCAAGGCGTTCCCGGACTTCGACATCCGGCGCGTGGAGCGGGAAAATATCTATTGCGACGAAAGCTACCGCTTCATTATCGGCGAGAAGAATTCAGCGTCGCCGATATCGGGGACGCTTTGGGACACTGAAGTATTCGTCGATCCCGGCGACGGCCGCATCATTGGCAGCCGTCCGTGGCTCAGTGTCGTGCAGGCCGCGTACCAGTTCCATGGTTTCCTGTTGACCGGAATGGCCGGCCGCCAAGTCTTGGGGTTCTTGGGCCTGATCTTGCTTACGAATGTCATTGCCGGCGTCGTCGTCTGGTGGCCAAGGTCAGGCAAGATCGCGCTCGCCTTCAGGGTGCGGTGGAAGGGCCGCGCCCAAGTCCTGTTTCGGGATTTACATAACGTCGCCGGAGCCTGCGCGGTCCCGGTGCTGGGGTTGATGCTCGTCACCGGACTTTCCCTTACTTTCCCGGAGCCGGTTCAGAAATTCTTGCGACTGTTCGCCGATTCGCAAGAGGTCGAGAAAACGGCCACAACCGACAGGCAAGAGTCACGCGCCGTCCTCAGCGATCTGCACAACGAGATGGCCAGCATTACCGCTCAGCATCTCGCCGCGGCCGACCAGGGCCCCCCAAAACGGGCAGGCCTGCAAGCCGTCTATGACTCGATGGAAGAAGCGCTCCCGGGCCATGTGCCGATCCGGATCTACTATCCCACCGGTGCCGTCGGCGGTTTTTTCTTCTATGTCAGCCAAGGCGCCGGCGGGGGGTTTTCGACGACCGTGACCGGTTACTTGAACCCGTTCACCGCGCGACTGTTCTTCCGGAACGATGAGCACCAGCAGGAAGTTTTCCAATGGTGGGTGAACTGGTCGTTCTTCGCGCATTCGGGAAAGTATTTCGGACTTGCCGGTCGAATCGTCGTGTTTGTGATGGCCGTGATCCTTGTCGGTCTCGTCGCGACCGGACTTTACCTCTGGCTGGCCAGGCCGATTCCGGTCCCGCGTCGAAGCAAGGATCGCATCCCGTCAAGCACGAGCATACCATCCGAGAACACCTGATCGAACCTAGGCCTGTGCGAGGTAATCATGAACCGAGTTGCTATTGCCTTCGCCATTGGAGTTTCAGTCGGTGGCGCCCTGACGTTCGCGGGCCCGAAAGTTTTGCCGCGTGCGGCGCAGGCGGAAACAACGGGCTGCACGCGCGCGGCTTACCTGGTTGTCGAGATCCAGAATCTCGACCGCACCAAGTCCAAACCCTATGGAGAGGCGTTGCGCCGCTCACAAATCGTGGCCCGACACGGTGGAGTGTACAAGTTCAGTGGCGCTCCGGCGGCGGTTCTGGAAGGAAGCTGGCCGGAAGGCCGCAGCTTGGTCGTCGAACGCTACCCATGTCTCGATGCGATCAAGCAGTTCTGGTATTCTGCCGAGTATCAGAAGGACATCATGCCGCTCCGAGCGGGTTCCGGCGAATACCTCGTCACCGCGTTCGAAGAATTGCCGCCGCCCGTGGCAAAGTGAGCTTCGAAGGCTTGCGCATCCGGTGATCACAAAGACGCCGCTTCAGGAGCGTGTCTGAGGTTGCGGGCCGCGCGTATCGGGGTGGAGGTATGTTTGAAGGGGCGGAACTCGGTGGTCTGCCTTGAATGCGTGCTGGCCATCAATAAAGGCAGCGAATCCAGGCGTTTCCGCGAGACCATCCGCCAAGCTTGAGTCTACCATGACCGCACTGCGTGTTGCGCTCAGCGCCGAGGACGGTCATGCAAATTTTCGCGGGTCGCCTTTTCCTGTTGTCCGGGGCGCTGGTGATCGGCCTGTCCTGCGACGGAACGGCTGTCGCTCAGCCGGCGGCGTCGACCGCGACGCCCGAGGACCGGCGATTGCTGGTCTATGCGGAACCCGGCCTGCGGGTCGACATCGGGGGCCGGCATATCAACCTGACATGCGCCGGCGCGAACGCGGGCGCGCCGACGGTCATTTTCCTGTCCGGCCTCTCGAGCTGGGCGCCAGTCTGGTACAAGACTCAGCCTGAGATCGCGAAGCGGACGCGGGCCTGCGCGTTCGACCGCGCCGGCTACGGGTTCAGCGATCCGGCGCCGCGGCTGCAGATTCTGCCCGACGTAGTTGACGACGTGCACGCGGCGCTTACCGCCGCCGGGATACAAGGGCCGTATGTTTTGGTCGGGCATTCACTGGGCGGCCTCGAGGCGCGCATGTTTGCGCAACGATGGCCGAACGAGGTCGCCGGCATGGTCCTGGTCGACACCAGCCCGGCGGCGGAATTGTTGATCGAAGCCGATATTCCCGGCGTCGACGATGCCCTCAGCCTGGAGCGCATCATCCGACCGAAACTCTGGTGCACATTGCAGGCCGCGCGCGGCGTCGATCCGTCCAGCGCCGAGTACCGCGTCTGCGTGCAACCCTTGCCGAGCGACACGCCTGTCGCATTTCGGCGCGATTGGCCGAAATTCTTCACAGCCGACTACCACGCCGCACAGGTCGCGCTGTTGTCGTCGCTGGCCACGTACCGGCATAGCGGCGCGGACCGCCTGCAACTGGGAGATATGCCGCTGGTCGTGCTGTCGCTCGATCTCTGCTGTCTGGGCGCGTCGCCCGAGGACAATTTTTGGCGCGCCTACCGCGAGACGTGGTACGCCCTTCACCAAGACTTGGCACGGATGTCGACACGGGGTGTGCACCGCGTCGTCGAGGGCGCCGGCCATCAGATCGAGCTGGACAAGCCCCAGGCGGTGATCGACGCCGTGGACGAGGTTTTGCGCACGCCCGTCGATGGGTCGCGGTCTCCGGCCCGGTGAGGTCGGGTGCGTGGGATCAGCAAAAAGCCCGACGTGACAAGCCGCGTTGGTTCTCACTTTTGTTCAAGAGTGGCGTCCCCACGGGGATTCGAACCCCGGTTACCGCCGTGAAAGTGCAAAAGCACATTCCACGAACGTCTATCGGAGACCACTGAGAAACCCAATAGATTCAGGCATATCTTGACACTCCTTCGAGAGGCGACCATCATGCTCTCAGGTCGTCCATAGGGTCTTATTGGACCCATATTGGACCCAAAGTACCCTGGATGTTCCTATTTTGTCTGCCCCCTAAAAAGCAGACTTTTGGTGCCCGATGACGCGAACCGTAGCCGATGCAAAGTTAGAGAGCCGCACGTCCCGAGCCGCGCTCAAGTCGCGAAAGAAGCCCTACTACCGGGCGATTGAGCCGGGGCTTCATTTGGGCTACCGGAAGGCCAAGCATAGCACCAGTTGGCTGGTGCGTCTGTACGTCGGCGAGGATGGCTACCAGCTCCGAAACCTGGACGGCATCCCGGATGATAAGGTCGAAGCCGACGGGCAAGGCGTCCTCGCCTATACGCAAGCTCTGGAGAAGGCTCGGACGCTCTTTAAGGCTGCCAATGCCCCGGCGAACTCCGGTCACTGTGTATTAACCGTTGAGGACGCCTGCAACGAATACGTCGAATATCTCCGGGCTGAGAAGAAAACCGGCGACGAGTCCCTTGGAAGGCTCAAAAAGCACGTCATTCCAAAAATCGGCCATATCCTCATTGTGAAGCTCACCACGAAAGACGTGGAAAAATGCAAACGCGGGATGGTGGTCAAAGACCCGGAAGATCCAGATGTCGAGCGCGCCAGCAAAGATACGGCAAATCGGGTTATGTCGATGGTCCGGGCTGCGCTGAACCGTGCCTTTAACGATGAAACCAATAACATCCCATCCGACTCAGCGTGGCGCCGCGTAAAACAGTTCAAAAACGTAGGTCGTGCGCGTCAGGTCCACTTAGATGTAGCGCAGTCCAATAAGCTCATCGTCAATTGCAAGAGTCCCGCTTTTAAGCGCCTTGTGACTTCCGCGCTCTTAACTGGGGCTCGCGCTCCTCATGAACTTGCGCAACGCTATGTCCGAGATTTCCGCGAAGACTTAGGCGTGCTGACGGTAACGGACGGTAAGACCGGATCGCGAGATATTGTTCTAACGGCCGAAGCGATTGCCTATTTCTCGGAGATTACAAAGGATCGTAGCCCTGACGAGTTACTTTTGCCGAGAGACGACGG
>JANRJB010000354.1:0-5891 GCA_033764265.1 Rhodospirillaceae bacterium
GCTGCGCGGACCGTGCATGAACAACTGCCAGATCGGCCCGAACATCAAGGTGCAGGGCGCCGAACTGTTCAACCTGAACTGCGACACCTCCGAGGCGCGCATCGAACAGATCATGGCCGCGGTCCGCGCCGAAGCCGCCAAGCGTCTCGCCGCGCCCGCGGCGCCGCCATCGCCGGAGCCATGACCGGGTTCCTTGTCACCGTCGGCGTGATCGTGGCGGCGATCATCGGCCTCGCGTTCGCCCTGCCCTGCCCCGCCTGCCGCGCCCGCCGCGAACGGCTCGCGCGCGCTTACGCCGAATGGCGGCGCGCGAAAGAAAAACCGTAACGAAATACGTCCCGGCCACCAGGCCTGGACCCACGGTGCGTCAAACTCAAACGACGCTTGTTGATGCGTGCGCACCGGAACAAGTCCGGGGAGTGACAACGAACTACTGAAACAGCGCCAGCACCGGTTTCAGGGCCCGAAGCGCTTGCAGTTTCATCAGCGGCCACTGGGCGTAGGGCCAAATGAAGGCGCGGATCATCGCCGTGCCCATCGGAATCTTGCCGAACAGGTCGTTGACGAAAAACCCGATGCCGATGACGCAGTAAGACGCCTGGAGCCAGAAGAACAACCGCACGGCCGCCAACCCATCCCCGAACCGCACATCAGTGTGGGCCCGGGCACGTGGCCGGTCAAAGCCAAATTCAGGTTCCGTCCTCGCTCTCGGGCTTGCGCGCCAGTTCGGCCATGCGCTTTTTCAGCGCGTTGACCTCGTAGGCCGGCACCTGGAACACCCAGCCCTCGGCGCGGGCATTGATTTCGGCGATGATTTTCGCCCAATCGACCGCCCCTTCCGATGGCGCCCCTTCGGCCGGCGCGCCGTCAGCCGGTGGGGTTTCAGCCGGCGGCGGCGTGGCGCTGATCTTCACCCAGTTCTGGCCGTCGGCCTCGACGTAATCGAGCGACACCTTGAACCCGGCGAAGCCCTCGAACTCGGCCTTGATCGCCTTGTCGGCCGGCCATGGCATGGCGCCGTCCTGCTTCACGTCGTCGAGCAGGAAGATCGACAGCACGCGGCCGAAGTCGTCGGCGACGAACTCGCTGGTCGGCTCCTGGCCCTTGGGCAGATTGAGGATCTTGAAGTTGGCGTCGTCGGGGTTGTCCTTGCCGACCTCGATGCGCTCGCCGTCGGGGTGAACCACGGTCACGCGCCGGATGTCCTTGTCCTTGATGTCGGCGATGTCGCGCTTCAGCCAGTCGCGTACCTTGTCGCCGGGGTTGAGTTCGCCGACCGCGAGCCAGGTCTGTTCGTCGCCCGGAATGCGCACGTAAGTGCCGCCTTCCTTGCTGCCGAGGGTGAACTTGCGCTTGCCGACGACCAGCTGGGCGATGGTCTTGCCCTCGCCGTCCGTCAGCGTGACCTCTTTCGCGCGGCTGTCCTTGGCGTCGGGTTCCTGCAGGTCGAGGCGTTCGTAACGGTCCGGCAGGCGGGTCTTGGCCTCGAGCCTGGTCATGCGCGCGATTTTGACCACCAGTTCGTCGACCTTCTCGGCGTCGACCGGATAGTTGTCGCGCTCGCGCAGCACCCAGCCATTCGCCGTGCGGTCGATGGAATAGGTGCCGTCCTTATGGCGCAGCGTGACCGTCTTGAGCCGGTTGAGATCGTTCACAAGGCCCGGGAACAACCGTTCGCCGGCCACGTCGGAGCTTTCAAACGACGGCCGCGAGCCGATCGCCACAACCGCCAGCACGACGGCGATGGCGGTGACCGCCGCCAGGCCGATGAAGGTCTTGCTGTTCATGGGTCCCTCTCCCGCCCGGCTCAGGTCTCGACCGCGCGCTGGCTGCGCCGGCGGGCGCGCAGCGCCGCCAACGCCACCAGGATCAGCCCGAACACCAGCGGCACGCCACCGATGTTCACGAACTTGACGGTGCTTTCCAGCGCGTCGATATCCTCGCGCAGGGCGCGCTGCACCTCGCGCAGTTCGCGCCGGGTCGACAGGATTTCGCTGCGGTAGTTCTCGATCGCGGTCGAATCCTCGGCGCTGAGCAGCGCCCCGTCGTCGCCCTGCTGCTTGAGCTGGATATCGTCGACCTTCTTCTGCAGGTCCTCGAGCCGCGTCAACAGGCCCTGTTCGGCGGCGCGGTACTGCCGCTCGGCCTCGAGCTGCATGGCCTCGACCAGTTCGAATGGCCGGCGCTGGGTGCCGCGGCCGCGCAACGACGACAGAGCCGGCGAGCCGGTCAGGTTCTCGAGCGCGTTGACCACGAACGAGGGGTTGTCGGCGGTCGGCACCAGCACGCGCTGGCCGAAGAAATTGCTTTCCTGCGCCCAGAAGCGGTCCGACAGCATGTCGGCATCGGCCACCACGACCACCTGGATGGGCTGGGTCGATTCCGTCAGGTGCGCGGGTTTCTCCTTGGGTTCCTCAGCGGGTGTCGCCGGCGGAGCATCTTCGCCTTCGGCTTTGGGCGGACCATCGGGGAAGGCGCTCTTGGCCGTGCCGGTGATGCGTGCGGCCAGCACTTCGTTCTTGTTGGCCGGCTGGAAATCGCGGAACAGCGCGACCACGTCGGGCAGGCCCATCACCTTGTCGGTGTCGATGCGCATCGACTGCGCGCCGGTCACGATCAGCGGGGTCACCGTGGTGCCCGCGCCTTCGACCGGCTCGAGCGCCCCGGCGGTGGCCAGATTCATCAGGCCCAAATCGCCGGTGATGGCGTCGGACGGATCGAGGTGGGTGCGGTCGAGGCTGAGCCAGGCGACGTAGTCGCTGACCACCGGCCGGCCGCCGACCTCGGTGTTGACCCGCGTCGCGGCCTGGATGTCGCCGACGATCTTGCCCGTCACCAGGTTGACGCCCCAGGCCGACAGCAGCTTGCGCGCGCCGTCGATCGACCCGCCGCCGGCCATGCCGCCCATCGGGTTGGCGGACTCGGCGTTGGGGTCGACGAACATCAAGGCCTTACCGCCGCGCATCACAAACTGGTCGATCGCGTACTGCGCGGAGTCCGACAGGTTCTCGGGCTGGGCCAGCATCAGGATGTCGATGTCGGCGGGAATCTCGGTCAGCGCCGCATCCAGGTTCTCGACGTCGAACAGTTCCTTGATCTGATCCATGATCGCCCACGGCGGCGTCGGCGTGCCGCCCATGCCGAACTGGCCGGGGCTCATGCCGCCTTCCAGCGGCAGCGAGGTGATCATGCCGATCTTCGGCTGCTCGGGCTTCGCCAGGGCGTAGATCATCTTCGCCAGGTCGTATTCCAGGAAGCGCTCGCGCTCGAGGTTGAAGAACGGCACGACCTGCTGGTCGTCGGTCGAATTGGTGGCGGCCAGCCCGAAGTAGCCCACTTCGCCCGACTGGCCGAGCGGCACGGCCTGGAGACCGAAGCCGACAGCGCGGTCCTCGACGTCGGAGAACGGTTCGGGGTCGTAGTACTCGACCTTCAGATTGCCGCCGGCCAGGGTGGAATACTGCTGCAACAGGTCGCGGATGCGCTGGTAGTAGACGGCGTGGCGCGGGCTGGCAGCGCCCAGCGCCTCGGAGAAGTACACCCGCACGATGATCGGCTCGGCGATGTCGGCGAACACCGGCTTGATCTCGTCCGACAGGGTGTAGACGCGGTCCTCGGTGACGTCGAGCCGCAGGTTGGCGAACCACACGTTCGACACCACGTTGGCGGCGACGAACAGCACGGCCGCCACGGCCACGGCGATCAGTCCCAGGCGGGTCTTGTCGATGCTGGTCATGGTCTGTCCTCAGGCGGCCTTCTTGGTTTCGACCGTGACCACGGTGGCGAACAGCCAGAAGGCGATCAGCGAGACGAAAAACACCACGTCGCGCAACGCGATCACGCCGCGGCTGAGTGATTCGAAGCGCGTGAGAAAACTGAACGAGGCGATGGTGTCGACCAACGCTGCCGGCGCCCAGGCGCGGAACACGTTGAGCACCAGGTCAAGCCCGCTCATGGTGAATAGGAAGCACACCGCCGCGCCGAAAATGAAGGCGATGATCTGGTTGCGGGTCAGGGCCGACATGCAAATGCCGATGGCCAGAAACGCGCCCGCCATCAGCCAGCTGCCCAGATAGCTGACCGCGATCACCCCGTTGTCGGGCGAGCCCAGGATGTTGACCGTGATCCAGATCGGCCAGGTCAGCACCAGCGCGATGCCGCAGAACACCCAGGCGGCCAGGAATTTGCCGATCACCGCATCGACCGTGGTGATCGGCAGGGTGAGCAGCTGCTCGATGGTGCCGGACTTGCGTTCCTCGGCCCACAGCCGCATCGCCACCGCAGGCACCAAAAGCAGATAAAGCCATGGGTGGAAGCTGAAGAACGCCTCGAGGCTCGCCTGGTTGCGATCGAAGAAACGGCCGATGAAGAAGGTGAAGGCGCCGGTCAGGGCGACGAAGATGGCGATGAACACAAACGCCAGCGGCGTCGTGAAATACGCCGCGAGCTCGCGCCGGGTGATGATGCCGATCTGACGCATGGGTGAAATCCGTCGCGTTAAGCGGCCTGGGCCGCGCTGCCGGTGGTGATCAGGCGGAAGACGTCGTCGAGGTCGCCGCGGTTCTGGTAGACCTGCAGCGCCGGCAGGTTGGCCGTCCGCACCGCCGTCGCCACGCCTTCGATGATGCTCTGGCCCTTGGCCGGCACCGCGCGCACAAGCGCCCGGCCGTCCGGCTTTGTCTCGATGGCGGCCGACGCCACGCCCGGTACCTGGCGCAGGGCTGCGGCCGTGCGTGCGGCCTCAGCCGCGGGCACCTCGACGCAGACCGCGTGATAGTCGGGCAGCCGGGCCAGTAGCTGCTCGGCGGTGCCGTCGGCCAACAGCCTGCCGCGGCCGATGATGACCGCGCGGGTGCAGACGGCGGCGACTTCTTCCAGGATGTGGGTGGAGACGATGATGCACTTGTCGGCGGCCATCGCCTTGATCAGCGTGCGCACCTGGTGCTTCTGGTTGGGGTCGAGGCCGTCGGTCGGCTCGTCCAGGATCAGCACCGGCGGATCGTGCAACAGCGACTGGGCCAGGCCGACGCGGCGCTTATAGCCCTTGGAGAGGATTTCAATCGGACGGTCCATCACGTCGTGCAGGGCGACCTTGCCCGCCACTTCGTCGATGCGTCGGGTCGCGGTGGCCCGATCCAGTCCGCGCACTTCGGCGATGAAGGTCAGGAACGCGCGCACGGTCATGTCGTCGTAGGCGGGCGAACCCTCGGGCATGTAGCCGATGCACGATTTGGCGGCGATCGGATCGGCGGCGACGTCGTGGCCGCAAACACGCGCCGTGCCGGCGGTCGGCGTCAGGAACCCGGCCACCATGCGCATGGTGGTGGTCTTGCCGGCGCCGTTGGGCCCCAGGAAGCCCAGCACCTCGCCCTTGCCGACCGACAGGTTGATGTTGTCCACGGCGACGAAGCTACCGAAGGCCTTGGTCAGGCGGTCGATCTCGACCATCACGGAATTTGGCGCGGACATGCGGCGCGGGTCTCCCGGACCTGGTGCAGACTGTGGATGTTCGAGGGCGCCGGACGCTACGATGGCGGGATGGCCAGCGCAAGCCCTGCCCGCCCGCTCGAATCGCCCACTGCGCCAAATCTTACAAAGGGTTAAGGTAGGACGCGACGATCCCGCTTCAAGCCCCTGGCCGGGCGTGCCGATTGCGCTACGGTCGGTGTCCGGTCACCGTAGTCGAGCAGGACTGATTATGCACGTTGCCACCACCCGCCGCCGCGCGCTCGCGCTTGCGGCTTCCGTCGCAGCCATGGCCACGCGCGCCGCCGCGGCCACCGCCTACAAACCCGCGCCGGGGCCGTTCGCGGTGCGCACCGCCAATCCGCTTTCATTCCGGCTCGACGAACAGAACAAAGACCTTCAGCTCCGCCTGTCCTGGCCCGACG
>JANRJB010000363.1:0-8106 GCA_033764265.1 Rhodospirillaceae bacterium
GTCTTCGATGTCGGCGATGCCTTTGCGCTGCATCAGCTCGGCGGTGAATGCCGTCACCACGATCGGCACGTCCTGCAGGTTCTCAGCGCGCTTGCGCGTCGTGACGACGATTTCCTCGATCTGCGCCGCAGCGTCGAGCGCACACGCGCACGCCAATGCCGTTGCGATGCTTGCGACGCACCACTGCCGCCGTGCCCCAGTCCCCTTCATATCGTCCCCCATCGCGCCCGCACCCAGCCCGGCGCACCGATCCTTCGGCCCGCCCGACTGATTGATATATCAACATATTTTATAACAATACGGGCGAAGTGGATATAAGGGTGTGGTCCCGCCGTCCGGTGCAAGTACGGTCACAACCGTTCAACGAATCTTGCGGGATGAAATGATCGAGACGCGAAAACCCCCGCCGGATCGCTCCGGCGGGGGCTGAAACGCGAACCAACCGCGGCGCTTAGAACTTATAGGTCGCGCGCATCCCAAACTGCCGTTTGTCGGGCAACGATGCAGTGAAGTGGTTGGGCAGCACGAAGTTGAAGCGGCCGGCGCTGAGCGGCGGGATGAAATTGCAGGGCGGCCCGCCCAGGCAGTAGGACCGGGCGAAGTCCGGCGAGGCGAATCCGGTCTTGATCTTGTCGTCGTCGAACACGTTGTTGACGTAGCCGACGATCTCCCAGCCCTGTTCGCTGGTGAAGCCGGCGCGGGCGTCGACCAGCCAGTACGAGCGGAAGAAGAAGTTTTCGTCCTCGGTGTCGTAGCGCTTGCTGGTGTAGTTGACGCTGGCCTCGATGAAGTAGTCGACCCCGTCGGCGAACGGCGCGGTCCAGGTCGGCGTCAGCTGCAGCGAGTGGGTCGGCTGGTCCTCAAGCTTGTTGCCCGAGCGGTCGACTTCGCAGGTCGTGAACGGCGCGGTCGGTTGCAGCTGGGCATTGAGCGGGATGCAATTGCCGGCATTGGTGATCGAACCCAGGCTGGCCACCGTGGTCTTGAAGTCCTTGTACTTGCCGTCCAGCAGCGTGTAGCCCAGCGACGCCGTCAGGTTGTCGGAGAAAGCGAAACCGGCGTCCACTTCCCAACCGTACACCCGCGCCGAAGACGCGTTGATGATGCGCGTGCCGAGCGAACCGTTGGGCAGCAGCAGCTGCGTGGAGATCTGCTTGTCGGAGAAGTCCTGGTAGTAAACCGCGGAATTGATCTGCAGCTTGTTGTCCATCCAGTCGGACTTCAGGCCCGCCTCGTAAACCCAGATTTTCTCGGCCTCGAAGCGGTTGTCGGCTTCGCTGATGCCGGCCGCGCCGCCCGAAATGGTCGACACGCCACCCGGCTTCACACCCTTGGCGGCCGAGGCGTAGATCAGCATGTCCTCGGTCGGGGTGTAATTGATCGAGAACCGCGGCGCCCAGAACTTGCTGCGGGTTTCCGGGAAGATCGGCGCGCCGACGACCTGATTAACCCTGAACACCGGCGGCAGGGGCGGTCCGGGCAGCGAAACGCAGCGGGTGGTCACGCCGTCAAGCTGCAGCGGACGGAACGGCAGCGATGCGCCCATGAACTGGCAGCCGAGCGTCTTGTCGACTGTGGCGGGCGCGACCAGATCTTCATCTTCCCAGGTGTGGCGCAATTCGACCGACAGGTTCAGCTGCTCGGTGATGTCGTACTCGACCAGACCGTAAATCGAGTAGTGGTGCGTGTCGCGGACATACAGTTCGCTGGCGAACGGGCGGTCGGTGCCGATCTGCCTGACCAGTGGGCCACAAGTGAAGCCGGTCGGCACGAAACAGGTGAACGACAGGTTGTCCTGGCGCGCGGTCTCGTTCCAGAACATCGCACCCGCGGTCCATTGCAGCGGGCCATCGGACTGGCTTTGCAGGCGAATTTCTTCGCTCAGCAATCGCACGTCGGTGACGAAATTGGTTTCCGCCGCGATGCCGATGGCGTTGAAGTCGCCCTGGCGCTGGGCGTCCTCGAACTGCGTGGTGCGGGCGTCGCCGTAATGCGAGATCGAGGTGAACAGCACCTCGTTCATGTCGTATTCCAGCCGCAGCGTGGCGCGCCAGATGCGCCGGTCGTTGCCCGGATAATCTTCGCCGGTGCGCGGGTTGCGGCTCATCCGCACGGTCACGTCGCTGGCGTCGGGCGCCGGGCCGGTCAGGATCGGGAACACGCCGTTCAGGCGCGGGTTGGCGAGGAACTGTGCCGCCGCGGGAATCGGCGCGTTGGTGTTGGCCGCGATCTGCGCGCGCGCCTGAGGATCGAAGTGGTCGTCGGAGTACTCGACGCGGGCGGTGGCCTTGAGCGCATCCGAAGGCGTCCACACGCCCGAGAGCGCCACGCCTTCGCCTTCGCCGCCGCCGATTTTCTCGCCGGAGACGGAGTTGCGATAGTAGCCCGAGAAGTGCCACAGGGCGGCGTTGATGCCCAGGCTGAGCCGGTCCTCGATCACCGGTCCGCTGACGCCCGCCCGGCCTTCGATCTTTCCGTAGCTGCCGATGTCGATGTTGGCGGTGCCCTCGACCTCGTCGCCCGGCTTCTTGGTGATGTAGTTGATCGCGCCGGCGAACGCAGAGCGGCCGAATAGGGCGGAGTGCGGGCCCTTGACGATTTCGATGCGCTCGACATCGAACAGGCGCGGATTGATCAGGAACGAGCTGCCGGCGGTGTTGATCGCCTCTGAGGAAATGTCGACGTCGTCCTGGAGGAAGGCGACGTTGGGGCGGCCACGTGTGGGTGACAGGCCGCGCACCACGATGCGGGTGTCCTGCGCCGAGAAGCCCTCATCGAACTGCACGCCGGATGTGTACTTGATGACGTCGTCGAGTTCAGACAGGCCGCGGCGCTGCAGTGTTTCGGCGGTGAACGCCGTCACCACGATCGGCACATCTTGAAGGTTTTCCGCCCGCTTGCGGGTGGTGACGATGATTTCCTCAATCTGGCCGAAGGCTTCGCCGGCGATCCCGGTTAGCATGGTGGTCGCTAGACAGGCCGCGCCGATGCGGCGCGCGAAAATCGCATTAGTCATTTCGCAATTCCCCACTTCAAGTTCCCGGCGCCGCCCACCAGGTGGTCGCCGACCCAGGCCGGACCCATCCGGCGAATGGGCCCATGGAACCATAATCGCGGTAAGGTTGGATATGACGAACGCACAACAGCCAGACCACTTCGTCAAATCGACCACACGGCGGTCGCGGAGAACGGCAGAACGCGCGGTCAACGAAAAACCCCTCCCGGCCGGGCCGGAAGGGGTCAGTCGCAATTCCGAACGTCAGTGGCTCAGAACTTGTAGCTGGCGCGGACACCGAACTGCCGCTTGTCGGGCAGGTTGGCCGTGAAGTTGCTGGGCAGCACCAGGGTGAAGGGCCCCGGCACGATAATCGCCGACAGGCCCGGGAAGTCGGTGTTGGCCAGACCGGCCTTAATCGTGTCGTCGTTGAACACGTTGTCGACGTAGGCGGTGACGGCCCAGGAGTCGGCTTCGACGCCGCTGCGGATGTCAGCCGACCAGAAGCCCTGCAAGAAGCTGCGCTGGTCGTCATCGGCGTAGCGCTTGCTTTGCGCCTGGGCGCTGAACTCCGACACCCAGCTCATGTCGCCGCCGATGTCCTGGCGGAACAATACGTTCAGCTGCAGCGAGTGCGTCGGCGCAAACTCAAGCTTGTGGCCCGACTTGTCGACGTCGCAGGTGCGTGCAGCAATCACAGCGCCCGGCGCTGGCAGGGCGGTCGGGTTGACGACGGTTCGCGACGAACCGTCGGGCAGGCGGTAGGTGACGACCGGCGTGCAATTCTGGCTGCGCACGATCGGGTTGGCGCCGCCGGTGCGGACCACGAAGTCCTTGTACTTGGCGTCCAACCACGAATAGCCGAGCGACAGGCTCAACTGGTCGGTGGGCTGATAAGCAGACTCGAGGTCGACGCCATAAACGCGCGCCGAGGCGGCGTTGACGATGCGGGTGCCCAGCGTACCGTTGGGCAGCACAATCTGGGTCGAAGCCTGCTTGTCGGTGAAATCCTGGTAAAATGCCGCGCCGTTCAACAGGGCCTTGCCGTCGAGGAAATTGGATTTCCAGCCGCCTTCGTAGACCCACATCTTTTCGCGCTCATACTCCAAGTTCTCGCGCACAAAGCCCTGGTTGCCGCCGCCGAGCGTTGAGATACCGCCCGGTTTGATGCCTTCGGCCACCGAGGCGTACAGCAACAGGTCGTCGTTGACCTGGAAGTTCAGGCCGACGCGCGGAGTCCAATATTTCTCGGTGCGCAAGGCACCGATGGTCGAGCCTGCTTCGCGCGTGAAGCAGCGGGGCTGGGTGGTGGCCGGCGGCACGGGGGAACAGCCGGCGGGCGCCGGACCGGGCCCGATGATGCCGTAGGGATCGATCGAATGCGTGAAGGTCGGGCCCTTGGTGTGCTCGCGTTCCCATGTGCGCCGGATCTCGACGTTGATGGCGAACTGCTCGGTGATGTCGTACTCGGCCATCGCGTAGATCGACGAATGAAACGTGTTGCGGCCCCAGTTCTCCGGGTTGTTGGGCAGTGTCACGCCGACTTGGCTGACGTAGCGGCCGCAATTGTCGGCCGGGTTGCCAGCCGGGATGGTGAGCGCCCCGATGCGCTGCGGGAACGTGGTGAAGCAGGTCAGCGACGCGCTGAGCTGATTGGCATTCTCGTTCCAGTACAGTCCGCCGGCGGTCCATTGCAGCGGGCTTTCGTCGTCATTGGACTGCAAGCGCAGTTCCTGGCTGACAAGCCGCGTCAACGTATCGAAATTGATTTCCTGAGCGACCGGCAGGTTGCGGATATCGCCGGTGTTGGCCAGCTCCAGGAACTGCTGAGTATCGCCGCGGCCGTAATGCGTCAGCGAGGTGAAGTCCACCATCGAGAACTGCGCATCGACGCGCAGGGTGGCACGGAAGATCTCGCGATCGACGCCCGGATAGTCGACGCCCGGGGTTCGCGGGTTCGGGCTGACGTTGGCCACAAGGTTGACCGAGCGACGGTCGGGGATTCCGCCGTCGACGATCGGGAACGTGGTCAGCACCGGGCTAACCAGGAAGCCACGCGTGGCGGGCGAGCCGCCGGCGGCGGCCGACACGTCGGTGCGGACGTTGGCCGGCACGGCTTCGTTCAGGTTGGGCTTGATGACGCCGCGGGCCAGCGGATCGGCGCTGTCGTCGGTGTATTCGACGCGGCCAGTGATCTTGACCATGTCGGAATTGTTCCACACCGCCGTCGCCGCCAAACCCTGGCCTTCGTAGCCGCCCAGGCGCTTGTTGGTGAGGGCGTTCTTGTGGAAGCCCTCGAAATTCCAGTAGGCGGCGTTGGCACCCACCGACAGTCCGGTGCCCTCGATCGGGCCGCTGGCGCTGGCCTTGACTTCGGCCCTGCCGCGCATGCCGGCCTCGACCGACACCTTGGCCTCGAATTCGTCGCCCGGCTTCTTGGTGATGTAATTGATGGCGCCGGCGAACGCCGAGCGGCCGTACAGGGCCGAGTGCGGGCCCTTGACGATTTCAACACGCTCCATATCGAACAGGCGCGGATTGATCAGAAGCGATCCGCCCGCCGACTGCAGCGCTTCCGACGAGATGTCGATGTCGTCCTGCAGCACCGCGACGTTGGGCCGGCCGCGCGTCGGCGACAGACCGCGGATGGTCACACGCTGATCCTGCGGCACGAACGCTTCGTTGATCTGGACGCCGGGCGTGTACTTCAGCACGTCCTGGAGCGTGCCGATGCCCTTCCGTTCAAGGTTTTCGGCGGTGAACGCGGTCACGACGATCGGCACGTCCTGCAGATTTTCCGCCCGTTTGCGGGTGGTAACGACGATTTCCTCGATCTGCGCGAATGCCTCGCCAGCGATCCCGCCGAGCATGCTGGTAGCCAACAGCGCAGCCAACAAGGCGCGCTTGGACGGTGCGGTGGTCATGTGACGATGTCCCCATATTTCCGACGCGCGACCCCCGCGCAGCCGGTCGACCCTAACATCACCATGCTAACCGAGGGGTTCGTGCGCGCAACTCCCGGACCGTCCAGTGCGCGGTTGCGCTGAGACATTTGTCGGCAGGTGTTGCACGAAAGATACTGCACCCCGCACGGGTCGATCGAACCGCTCCGGTTCCGAGGCGAAATGATTAGAGCGACGCGTAGTATGAGAAAAACGCCGCCGCGCAACGGTTGTGCCAGGGCCAGCGGTCATGGGCGTCATGGAAGCCGATGTGCCCGCCATCGTCGGGTGTCACGGCCTGCACCGGCCGGCCCACGCCGACAGCAGCATCGTCGAGCATCGCTGCCGGAACCCAAGGGTCGTTACGCGGATGGATGATGAACGTCGGCACCGTGATGTGGCCCAACAGCGGCTTGGCGGAACTGCGGCTGTAGTAGTCCTCGGCGCCGTCAAACCCGTTCGCCGGCGCCACGATCAGATCGTCGAAGTCGTAGACCGTCACGATGCGCTGGGCGAACGCCGGGTCGACCAGGCGGTCCCGCATCGCCGGGCTGACCAAGCCGGCCTTCATGTGGCGCAGCAGGTGCCAGTGATAGACCGCATTGCGCGGTTCCATGATCCGCCGCTGCGCCGTCTTTAGGTCGATCGGCGGGGAGACCGCCACGGCGGCCCGTACATCCGACAAACTGTCGCCTTCGGCCAGACACTTCAACAGGACGTTGCCGCCGAGCGAAATGCCCATCAACACCAGTCCATTGCGGCGCAGATCATCCGGCAGCGCGCGCAAGGTCGCCGCCAGATCGGCGCTGCGCCCGCCGTGATAGTGCTGAGTGCTCGTCGCCGCGGACGGACCGGCGCCACGCTGGTTGAGCCGCAGCACCCGAAAGCCGCGCGACAGGAAGAAAGCCGCCGAGGTCTCGATGTTCTTGCTGGCTTCGCAGCCGGTCAGGCCGTGGATCAGCATGACGAGCGGCAGGTCGGCCGCCCGCGTCGGCTCGTTCAACAGCGCCTGGAGCGCGTCACCGGTGCCGTCGTCAAGCGGCAAGGCCAGGCGCCGGGCCGGATACGGGCCGAAGTCCGGCGCGACATATCGCAAGGTGTTGCGGACGGTCTGCAGGTCGCCGCCGATCCATGGCAAGCGCGGCCGGAACGGCGGCAGCGTCGTGATATCGAAGCCGGGGGCGGTTCGGTCAGTCATGGCCCATATTTTGGCTTGCCATGGCGCGGACGCCAGCCCCGGGTTAAAGTGACTGGGCAGTTATCGCAGATCGGTCACGGCAGGGCAGACCGGCCATGCGCGAATGGTTTCTCGATCAGCTGGCGATGTACGCCGCCTATCACCGCGATAAGCGCAATCAGGCCACCCATCACATCGGCGTGCCGCTGATCGTGTACGCGTTGCTGGTGGCGTTGACCCAACTGCCGCTGCCCGCCTTAGGTCCGGTGCCGCTGACCGCCGCGACCCTGGTGCTGGTCGTGCTGTTGGCGTTCTATTTGATGAACCTGCCGGCGATCGGCGCGGTGGCGCTGCTGATCTACGGCGCCCTGTACGCCGTGGCGGCCGAAGTCGGGCGCATGTCGCCGGAGGTCGTCTGGACCACGTTCGGCGTCTGCTTCGTCGGCGGCTGGATCATCCAGTTCGTTGGCCATGTGTTCGAAGGCCGCCGCCCAGCGCTGTTCAACAACATCTTGCAGATTTTCATGGCGCCGCCGTTCTTGATCGCCGAAATGATGTTCGCCATGGGGCTCGAACGCGAGCTGGCGCGCCAGATCGAGGTGCGCAAGGTCAAGTATTTGCCGCGCATGGCCTAAATCAGCCGCCGCGCTTACTTGGTGTCTTGCCGATTACTCGGCGGCAGGACGTTCGAACGCGCGGATTTCGGCGCCGGCGAATGCGGGCGCCGGAGCGGAAGCGGGTGGCGCTTTCCGTTTCGCGATCCGCGCGGCGACGTTGGCCTTGATCATCAGCACCGACGGAGTGACGACCAGCGTCAGCGCGGTGGCGAAGCCCAGCCCGTAGATCAGCGCGATCGCCAGGTGTTTCCAGAACTGCAGCGCCGGCGTGCCGTAATCCACTTCGCGGTGGAAGAAGTCCACGTGCAACTGCAGCGCGATCGGAATCAGCCCCAGGATGGCGGTGATATTGGTCAAGAGGATCGGCCGCAGACG
>JANRJB010000387.1:0-13179 GCA_033764265.1 Rhodospirillaceae bacterium
ACGCCTGAACTGGGCCTGACCGGGACCACGGAATCAACGCCGCATGGCCAGACGCGCAATCCGTGGGACCTGACCCGCACGGTCGGCGGTTCATCGGGCGGGGCGGGCGCGGCCGTGGCCAGTGGCATCGTCGCCATGGCCAACGCCAGCGACGGCGCCGGCTCAATCCGTACGCCGGCCTCATGCTGCGGCGTGTTCGGCCTGAAGCCGACCCGTGCCCGCGTGCCATTGGGGCCGGCCAAGGCCGAAAGCTGGAACGGGCTCGGCACCGTGCATGCCATCACCCGCAGCGTGCGCGATAACGCTCTCCTGCTCGACATATCCGCCGGCGCCGATCTCGGCGACCCCTACCAGACCGCACCGCCCGCGCGTTCGTTTCTGTCCGAAGTGGGCGCCGATCCCGGCAAGCTGCGTATCGCGCTCATGCTCAAACCCACCTCAGGGACGCCGGTCGACGCCGAGTGCCTCGCCGCTGCGCGCGCGACGGCCAAGCTGTGCGCCGAATTGGGCCATGTCGTCGAGGAGGCCCAGCCGCCGATCGACCATGACGCCGTCAACGCCGGCATCGTCGCCACCCTGGGCGTGGCGACGGCGCTGGCGATCGACGCGCGCGCCGAACGCGCGGGTCGCGCCGCCACACCCGAAGATGTCGAGCCGGTGACGTGGTACTTCTACCAGCAAGGCAAGCAGACCGACGCGCTGGCCTATGCCAGGGCGCGCCAGGCGTTCGACCACGCCGGCCGCGCGATGGCGGATTTTCAGCGCACCTTCGATGTCGTCCTGAGCCCGACCCTGGCCCGTCCGCCGGTCGAACTGGGCCTTCTCAGCCTGTCGCCGAAGGACTTCGACGCGTTCGTCGCGGCCGTCAGCACGTTCGGGCCGTTCACCGCGCTCGCCAATGTCTGCGGCCAGCCCGCCATGTCGGTGCCGTTGGCGTTCAGCGCCGACGGCCTGCCGATCGGCGTGATGTTCGCCGGGCGCATCGGCGCCGAAGGCACGCTGTACCGGCTCGCCGGCCAGCTCGAACTGGCGCGGCCCTGGTTCAACCGTCGCCCGCCGATCTGACCCGCCGTGCCGACCAAAGAAAAACGGCGCTTCCGGTAAGGGAAGCGCCGTTCGAGGTGATCGCGACGGGTGTCGCCGCGACAATCGGTTAGAAGTTCAGCGTGCCCTCCACGCCAATGCGACGGCGGGCCGCCGGGTGGATGAAGGCCCCGCCGAACTCGGCCGCCGGGATCACTTCTTCCAGGTGCTTGCTGTTGGTCAGGTTTTTCGCGAACGCGGTCAGCGACCACATTTCGGTTTCGAAGCCGACGCGCAGGTCGACAGTGGTGAAGCTGTCGCGCTCCTGGTTGCAGCCGTTCGACGGGAAGCCGAACAAGGTCGGGCGCGATTGGCACTGGATCACGTGGAACCAGGTCGGTCCGACGGTGTTGAAGTCGGCCCGCGTCACCAGATCGATCTCGCCGGTGACCGGGGCGGTCAGCTGCGCGCCGTAGTTCAGCGTGTAATTGGCGGTGTAGGGCACCTTGTTGCCGACCGCGTCGGGGCGCGACAGCATTTTCTTGATCTTGCTGTCGAGCACGTTGCCGCCGGCGAACACCGCCAGTTCGTCGAACACCTGCCAGTTCATGCCCAGCTCGGCGCCGTAGATTTCGGCGTCATCGATGTTGTTGACCACGCGCAACAGGCCGAACGGACCGACGATGAACTCGAAGAACTGCTGCTGGTCCATGTCGACGTAGTAGGCCGCGCCGTTCAGCGTGAAGCGGTCGTCCATCAGGGTCGACTTGAAGCCCACCTCAAACGCGCTGGATTTTTCTTCCTCGAAGCTGTCGAGGATACGCACGTTGGTGTTGAGCGGCTGGTTGATGAACAGGTTGACGGTGGCCGCCGAGCCCTGGCTGTTGAATCCGCCAGACTTGAAGCCGATGCCCCAGTTGGCGAACAGGGTCACATCGTCGGTGGCGTCGTAACTAAGGGCGACCTTGGGTTCCAGTTCGTCGAAGGTGCGCTTCTGCGGCGCGATCACGCCGGTCGGGTTGATGGCTGGGTTCAAGGCCGGGTTGAGCGGCGCGCCGCCGCGGAAAACGCCGTCGGCGACAAAATCGATGTAGGTGGTGCGCGCGGTGGTCGGAACCAGGCTCTTCACCTTGCGGCGTTCGCGGTCGTAGCGCAGCGCGAGCGAGGCTTCCAGGTCGGGCGTGACGTCGTAGGCCAGCTGGCCGAAGACCGCGAGCACCTGGCTGTCGTACTTGTCGTGCACCAACTGCTCGGTCGGATTGCTGCTGTTGGCCGGCAGGAACAGCTGCTGGATCACGCCTTGTCCCTTGTCGACACCGGTGTTGACGCCGACGCGGCGGTTGATGTCGAGCGCGTAGGCGCCCACCAGCCAGCGCAGGTCCTGATCGCCCGGCGAGGCGAAGCGGATTTCGGCGCTGATGTCGTCCTGGAAGCGTTCTTGGTACTGGGTGCCATCGCAGCCGGTCGGGGTATAGGCGCCAAGGATCGCGGCTTCCGGCGCGCCCGCGAACAGGATCTGCGGCGGCGCGAGAGTGTAGCCGCTGTTGAAGATCGCCGCCGTTGACGTGCGACAGAACGGGTCGGCGTTGAAGAAGCCGAAAGCGCCCGATGTGCCGTCGGCGGTTAGGTCGTTCTCGATGTCGCTGTACAGCACCCACGCTGTCAGCGTGCCGGCATTGAACTCGCTTTCGTATTTGGCCGACACTTCCAACGCCTGCTGGTCGTTGTCCGGGTCGATGTTGTTCTCGAAGGTGAACTGATGCTTGTTCACGTCCTCGTCGAACAGCGCGCCGTTGGGCAGGCCGAACTGGGTGAAGGCGGGCAGGTTGAACGCGGCGTTGAAGGTGATCGAGGCGGCGTGGACTTCGCCGTAGCGGGCCTTGATGTCCAGTTCGCCGTTCTCGGTGTCCCACAGCAAACGGCCATTGACGTTGTAGCCTTCGAAGTCGTCGACGTTCTTGCGGTTCAGGAACTTGTTGCGGAAGAAGCCGTCGGTCGAGCGATAATCGGCGCTCAGCTTGGCGTACAGGTTGCCGGACACCGGGCCCGACACGTAGCCGGCCGCGGTGTAGGTGTTGTCTTGGGCGTACGACACCTTGACGGTGCCCTCGAAGGTGTCGCTCGGCTTCTTGGTGGAGACGATGATCGCTCCGGCCGCGGCATTGCGGCCGTAGAGCGCGCCTTGTGGGCCCTTCAGGATTTCGATCTGCTGTAGGTCGGTGTATTCGCGATTGAACGCGGCCGGATTGGTCATCAGCACGCCGTCGATGATCAGGGCGAAGCTGTTTTCGGCGTCGCGGGCGCCGTTGATGCCGCGGATGTTGACCTGGGTATCGCCGACTTCAGCGGTGTCGACCAGGGTGACGCCGGGGGTCAGCGCGATGAAGTCGTGCGCGCGGGTGACGCCGGCGCGCTGCAGGGTGTCGGCGGTGATCGCGGTGATCGACGCCGGCACGTCGGTGATCGATTCAGCGCGCTGGCGGGCGGTGACGATAATTTCCTCGACCGGGCTTTGGGCCGTGGCGCTGGCCGGGGCCAACAGGGCCGCGCCGGCAGACATCAACAGGGCCGTTTTCAGGTGTCCGGTCTTCTTGGCGAGAATGCTCACGATACGTACTCCCGTTGGGGATTGAAGTTGGGTTCCACGGCGGCTTCCGCCTCTAGGTTGTTGGGCGGGCGGATGTGGGTGGTTGCCGATTACAGCCCGATCCTGCGAAGCGGGTCGCGTCGTCGGCGCCAAACTAGTCAAAAGGTGCATGATTACAACGCGGAAACCCGGTTCGCCGGTGGCGCCGGTTGCAATAGTCTTCTAGTGTTGCGGAGCTGTCACACTTGGGCCCTGCAGCGCCTGCGGCGCGGCAACTGGATGGGGATCGGCATGGCTATCTGGAAATTTTCTGTCGCCCTGGTCGCGGCGGGGTTTGCCGCCAGCGCGGCGAGCGCCGCCGAGCCGGTGTCGTACTACCTGCCGGCCGACGAGGCCTACGATCCCGATATCCCGACGCCCGAAGCGTTTATGGGCCATGCCATCGGCGCATTTGTCGTGCGCCCCGACATCGTCGTGGCCTACGCGCGCGAGCTCGACCGGCTCTCGGAACGCATCACCAGCGAGGTGATCGGGTATTCGCATGAAATGCGCCCGATCGTCGCCTTGACCGTCACCTCGCCCGACAATCACGCGCGGCTCGACGCGATCCGCGCGCGCCACCTGACGCTGAGCGACCCCACCGCCGATGCCGACATCGCCGCGGACATGCCGGTGGTGACCTGGATGGGCTTCGGCGTGCACGGCGACGAGATCAGTTCGATGGATGCCGCCATGCTGGCGATGTACCACCTAACCGCGGCCAGCAGCGACACCGTCGCCACGCAACTGTCGAACTCGGTGATCCTGCTGCTGCCCAACCTGAATCCCGACGGGTTCGGCCGCGCCGCGCAGTGGGTCAACATGCATGTCGGCAAAGCGTTGGTGACCGACGACCAGAGTCGCGAGCACGCGCCCGGCTGGCCGCGCGGTCGTGGCAATCATTATTGGTTCGATTTGAACCGTCAGTGGATCGTGCAGACGCAGCCCGAGCCTCAGGCCTGGTTGGCGCTGTTCAAGCGCTGGAAGCCCAGCCTGGCGGTCGACTTTCATGAAATGAACGCCGATAGCACGTACTTCTTCAGCCCCGGCATCGCCACCCAGGTCAACCCGTACATCGGCGCACGCACGCGCGAACTGCAGAAGGCCATCGCCGGGCGTTTCGCGGCGACCCTGGACGAGGACCGCGAGTTCTATTTCTCCGAGGAGTTCTTCGACGAGTTTAATCCGTCGATGGGCAGCAATTTCCCGGCCATCAATGGCGCGGTCGGCTTCCTGTTCGAAAATCGCGGCTTCGTCGGCCGCGCGGTCGAGAACGAGACCGGCACCGTCACGCTGGATGCGCGCATTCGCCGCCATCTGCGCATGGCGCTGGCCACCGTGGCCGCGGCGGCCGACAACCGCGAGACCCTGCATCGCCATCAGCAGCAGTTCTGGACCGAATCGATGGCCATGGCGCGCGGCCAGCGCACCCAGGCCTATGTGTTCGCCGCGCCCGGCGATCCGGTGCGCGCGCACCTGTTCCTGGAGATGCTGGCCCGCCACGAAATCCGCGCTTACCCCGCCTCGCGCGATATTCGCGCCGGCGAGCGCGTATTCGCGGCGGCCGAAACCTACGTGGTGCCGCTGGCCCAGCCGCAGTACCGCGTGATCCAGAACATCTTCGAAACCCGCACACAATTCGACGACGTGGTGTTCTACGACGTTTCCACCTGGAACGTGGCGCTGGCTTATGGGCTCGATGTCGCCGCCCTGCAAAGCGCACCGCTCGACGGCATGGCCGGCAAACCGCTGACGCCCGCGTTCCCAGCGGCCGCGCCGCCGCCGTCGTCGACCTATGCCTACGCCTTCGCGTGGGACGGCCTGTATGCGCCGCGCGCGGTTGGGCGGATTTTGGGCGCCGGCGGACGGGCGCGGGTGGCGACCGAAGGCTTTACCGCGGTGACCTCGGCCGGACCGCGCAAGTTCGACGCCGGCGCGATCGTCGTGCCGGTGGGCGAGGACCAGCCGCTGTCGGGCGAAGCACTGCATGCGTTGATGGTGCAGATCGCCTCGGCCGACGGTGTCCCGGTCAGCGCGGTGCCGACCGGCAGCACCGGCGAAGGGCGCGACCTGGGCTCGAACCTCGTCATTCCGCTCGAGATGCCCAAGCCGGTTCTGGTCACCGGCGACAGCATGCGCGTCTACGACGCAGGCGAACTGTGGTACCTGCTGGACCGCGTCGCCGAGGTGCCGACCAGCATGCGCGACGCGGGCGCGTTCCGCACCGCTGACCTGCGCAAGTACACGCACATCATCGCGTCTGACGGCGGCTACGGCGGCTGGGGCGAGGACGTGGCGAAGTCCATCGACGCCTGGGTGCGCGCGGGCGGCGTGTTCATCGGCACCAAACGCGCGGCGTTGTGGGCGATCAAGAATGGTCTCGTGAAGACCGAGATCGTCGACGACAAGGCCGACGCCGGCCTGGATCCGCTGGTCATCGGTGTCGAAGTGGGCGAAGCCAAGGGCGGCCCGCCGCCGCGCCGCGCATATGGCGAGAAAGAGTCCATCGAAGCCGCCAAACGCATCCGCGGCGCGATTTTTCCCGCCGTCATCGACCCGACGCATCCGATCGGCTTCGGTTACCGGTCCGATCGATTGGCGGTGTTCCGCGATTCACGCATCATCCTGGCGCGGCCATCCAATCCGTTCGCCACCGTCGTCGGCTACACCGACGCCGCGCACCTGTCGGGGTTTGTCGCCGAGGAGAACTTGAAGAAGCTGCCCGGCACGGCGGCGGTGATCGCCGAACGGCGCGGGCGCGGCAGCGTGATCCTGTTCGCCGACGACCCGTTCTTCCGCGCCTACTGGCACGGCACCGGCAAGATGGTGCTGAACGCGCTGTACTTCGGCCGCACATTCATGCCGGAAGGCCAGCGCATCTTCGGCGAACACGCCGAAGAATAGGCCTCGACCGAAACCGCCGGGAAACCGATCACCGCCGCCGGTGTCACTGGCCGCCGGCGGGCGTTGGCCTCGACTGCGCCGCCATCGCTTGGCGGCCCGCGGCGATGGCGTCCAGCAGGTCCTGGCTGCGTCCGCCGATATCTTTCACCAATTGCGCGTTGACCCCCGCGGTGGCCGCGACCCAAGCTGCGCGCTGTTCGGGCGACAGCGTGTAGGCCGTGAAGCCCAGCTCCGTCTGCCGGGCGAGCGCGTCGTCGACCATGCCGCGAATGATGGCGCGGATCTCGGCGTTGCCGGCGAAGCCGTCGGCCACTAGCGTTCGCTGGGCCTCGGGCAGCCGGTCGAGCCAGGCTTTGTTGGCCACCAGCAGATTGCCGAGGAACGTGTACTCCACCATGGTGAAGTGCGGCGCTTCGGGCGTCAGTCCGGTCTGGGCGTAGGCGATGGTCGGCGTGATGCCGCCCTGGATCAGGCCGGTCTGCAGGGCCGGAATGACGTCGGGGCTGGGCAGGTAGATCACGTCGGCGCCGACCGCCTCCAGGAACAGCTTGGCCGCCATGTCCTGCGACACGCGGATGGCCACGCCTCTGGCGTCGGCCGGCTTCAGCAGAGGCTTCTTGGCGTAGATGTTGAGCGGCCCCAACTCGATCCAGCGCAGCGCGACCAGATCCTTCTCAGCGGCCAGGGCGTTGATCTTGGGAATGACATAGCGCTCGTGGATGAAATCGAACTCGGCCGTGGAGTTGTAGAGGTACGGCCCGCTGAGCAGACCCAGTTCGGGAATGATGCTCGACAGCACCAGTGTCGACAGCGAGGCGACGTTGATGCGGCCGCGGCGCAGCGAGGTCAGCACCTGTTCCTCGGCGCCGCCCTCGCCGTGAATGAGCATGTTGGGTGCCAGCGAACCTCCGGAGTTTTCCTTCAAGCGCTTGGCGTAGTCCTTGAAGATCACCTCGCTGGGCGAGCCGGGAATGACATAGGCCCCGACCGTGACTTCGGTGGGCTTTTGCGCCGCGGCGGCATGCCACAGAACGACGGACGCCGCCGCAATCAGAATACCGCGAAACATGCTACTTCGCCGGCGCATCGAGCCACGCGCGCAGGTGCTTGGCGTAATCCATCGGTCCGGTGTCGAACACATCGCGGGTCACGCCCGGAATCTCGATCAGCGTGGCATTGGGCAGCAGGTCGCGTTTCACCGCGCGGGTTTCGTTCAGCAGCATTTCGTGAGGCTGCAGCAACAACACGGGTTGGCTGATCCTGGGCAGCCGGTCCTCAGGCACATAGCTCCACACCGCATTGTAGGCGAACCACGACTTGTTGAGCGAGCGCACGTCATCCAGGAAAATGCGCGCGGCCCGCTCGATGGGAATGCCGGGGGTGCGGCTGTTGACCACCGAGTACCAGCGCCGCACGACGAAGCTTGCGTCTTCAGGAATGACGCCGTCGCGCGGCAGGCCATCGTAGATTTGCTTGCGGCGTTCGACGCTGTAATAGCCGACGCCCGACATGACCACACGGCGCACCAATTCGGGGTGCGCCACCGCCAATTCGGCGGCGATATAGGCACCGGTGTGGAAACCGAACACGTCGACCTGGCGGCCGCGCTTGCCGTAACCCAGGGCTTTCAAGGCGTCGGCCATCGAACCGGCCAGATCGCTCATGCTGGGGGCCTCGGCCGGGCGGTCCGACATGCCATAGCCCGGCGTGTCGAAGGCCAGTACCAACCTGTCCTTGCCCATCTCGCTGGTCAGCGGCTCGAACTCAACGGCGGATTTCGGGTTCTGGTGGAAAAACGCCATCGGCGTTGTCTTGCCGGGTCCGCCGGCCGGCTCGAAACTGTAATAGTGGATCTGGCCGAAACGGTTTTCGGCATAGCCGCGCTTGGCCACCACGCCGTCCGCGGCGAGCGCCGAAGTGCCAAGAGCCGACGTCATGGCGGCTGCCAAGATCGTCGCGCGCGAGATCAGAGTCATGTGTGCCTCCCCGGAAAGAGGAGGGGACTATAGCATCCGCGCCGCCCGGCGCCGTACCCGCCTCAGCGAATTCATAAGGGGTGCGAGAGTTAGAACAGCGCCAATTGCGCGCCCTTGGCGGTGGTGTCGGCGGCCGGAACCGCAAACCGGCTGCAATCAAGCTCGTAGCTGCGCTGATTGAGCCCCAATCGCTTGCAGGCCAGGGCGAAACGCTGTTGCACCGCCTCGGCGATCGGTCCGGTACCGCGCATGCGCGCGCCCCATTCGGCGTCGTAATCACGCCCGCCGCGCATCGCCCGAACCAGGGTCATCACCCGCTTGGCCCGATCCGGCACGGCGGCGGCCAGCCACTCCTGGAACATGTCGCGCACTTCCAGTGGCAGGCGCAGCATGATGTAGCCCGCTTCGCGCGCGCCGGCGTCGCGGGCCGCTGCCAGGATGCTTTCCAGTTCATGGTCGTTGAGGCCGGGAATGACCGGCGCGATCATCACGGCCGTGGGGATGCCGGCCGCGCTCAGTTGCCGGATCGCCTCGAGGCGCCGTTCGGGTGTCGAGGCGCGCGGCTCCATCGCCCGGGCCAGCCGGGTGTCGAGCGTGGTGATCGACAGCGCCGCCTTGGATTGTTGTTTGGCGGCCATCGGCGCCAGGATGTCGATGTCGCGCACGATCAGCGCGGCCTTTGTGACGATGCCGACCGGATGGTTGAAACGCGCCAGTACCTCGAGCACGCCGCGGGTGATGAGCAGGTTGCGCTCCACCGGCTGGTAAGGGTCGGTGCTGGTGCCCATCGCCATGGTCTTGCAGCGGTACGATGGCGCGCGCAGGGCTTTGTCCAGCAACGCGGCCGCATCGGGCTTGGCGAAGATCTTGCTTTCGAAGTCGAGCCCCGGCGACAGCCCCAGCCAGGCATGGGTTGGCCGGGCGAAACAATAGATGCAGCCGTGCTCGCAGCCCCGGTACGGATTGATCGAGCGGTCGAACGGGATATCGGGCGATTCGTTGCGGGCGATGATGGTGCGGCTTGAGTCTTTCAACACCGCCGTCCGCAGGGGTGGGGGCGGGGCGTCCAGGTTGTCCCAGCCGTCGTCGAGCGCTTCGCGGTGAAGCCGCTCGTAGCGGCCGGCCGGGTTGCCGACAGCCGCCCGGCCACGTCGCGCATCGGGGTGAACGCCGTGGGTGCCGGCCAACGCGCCACCCAGATAGCGGTTCTGCGAATGAAGATGAGGCTGCTGCATGACCGGCTCGGGTGCGTCTTGATCGACCGGGCGCCTGAAGTGGCGCCTCTTGACCCGCCCGCCGGTTTGACGCCGGCCCGGATGGGTTGGCTAGGTCAGGTGGCGATTTCGCTCAGGGGCCCCGCCCGCCCAGGGGCAGGGCGAGCGGGGGTGGCTGAGGGGAGGTTGATCGGCTGCGATCAACCTGAAGACACCCTATATGACCAATGAGAACAAAACAAGAACTATTTGGGGTCGAGCCCAAAAAACCAAAACCCCGGATGGCCTTTCTTGGCCACCCGGGGTCGGGGGTCGGTCGAGCCGGCCGAGGGGAAGGGGACGTGCGGCCGGTCGACCCTCGAAAGTTCGACTACCGCGCGTCGCGCTTGACCCGGCCGGTGTGCCGGTCGATTTCGCGGGTCAGCACCAAAGCGTTGTCGGCGGTGACGATATTCACGACATAGGTATCGGCGTCCTTTTCGATGACTTCGCCGACCTTGAGGCGCGGATTACCGAGCAGGATCAGACCGGATTCGGCCAGTTGCCGGGCTTGGTCTTTGGTCAAGGAGAGGTCGCGGTCGGGTCCGACATTGCCGATCAGGGCCAGTTCGCCCAGCCGCGCGCCCATCCGTCCGCCTCGCATGCGGCCGTCCATCATCGGGTCGCCGCCGAGCCCGAGACCGAATTCGTCGCCACCGCCGCCGCGACGGCCGGCGCCGCGCCGGCGATCGAATTCGCCCGATTCGACGGCCTTGGTGATGCGTTCGGCGACCTCGGCGCAGCGCGCTTCGGCGCCCACCGGCAGACCGGTCTTGGCCGACAGTTCGCGCACGTTCACCAGTGAGCCGGAGGCGGTCACGATCTCGATCGAGATCACGCCACCGGGCTTGTCCTCGGCCTTGCCGACCTTGAGGTTGCTTTGGCCGCGTTCGGCCAGCCGTCCCTCGATGATCTCTTTCACCTGGGTCGCGGTCAGTTTGCGGTCGACTTCGGCCAGCCGTTCGCAGCGCGCCTTGGCGCGTTCGGCCAGTCGTTCGGGATTGAAGCCGCGGCCATCGGCCGCATACACACCTGCGCCGGCCAGTGCGGAAGCGCCGATCAGACCCGAGGCCATCAGCCACTTCATGCGGCGCGAGAACGGACGTTTCAACATGCCAATCTCCTGTTGCGCGGGATTGAGGCTGATTTGGGTTAGGCGAAGGTCGGCGACACGACCGACCATGCGGCGGCCAGCACCATGTAGGCGATGATCAGCTTGGCGCTCTGGTCGCGAATGAAGGTCTTGCTCATGGCAATCTCCTGTTAGGTTTGGTTGGGGAAGCGGTTCAGATCGACAAGCTGGCGATGCTCGACCAGGTCGAGCCCAGCACCAGCACGCTGACCAGGATTGAGAGGTACCGTTCCATGGGGGTTCTCCTTCGGTTGGACGGGTCGGGCCGTTGGGTCCGCCTCGTTTCTGGAGACCAGTTATGCGGCCCGCCTGTAACCGCCGCATGTCGCGCCCAGGGGAAAAGTGTAACCGCCTGTAACCCCCGGGCCGGGCGTTACGATCGGTTGCGGGATTCCATGGAAGCCGCTGGCTTTGCTGGACTAAATTCCCGGTCATGAGCACCGCGACGGAAACCAACAAGCCGCATGTCCTGATCGTCGACGACGACCAGGAAATCCGCACGCTGCTCAGCCGTTTCCTCAGCAAGCACGAATTTCGCGTCACCACGGCCAAGGATGGCCGCGAAATGCGCGAAGCCCTGAAGGACTGGAAAATCGACCTGATCGTGCTGGACCTGATGATGCCGGGCGAGGACGGGCTGTCGCTGTGCCGCCAGGTGCGCAACGACTCCGACGTGCCGATCATCATGCTCACCGCCATGGGCGAGGACGTCGACCGTATCATCGGGCTCGAGGTCGGCGCCGACGATTACATGGCCAAACCGTTCAATCCGCGCGAACTGTCCGCCCGCATCAAGGCGGTCTTGCGTCGATCGGCCGCGCCGACCGTGCCGGTGGGCGAAAGCAGCAACGAGGTGATCGCGTTCGACGCGTTCAGGCTCGACGTCGGCACCCGGACGCTGACCAAGGACGGCGCCGGCATTCCGCTGACCGCCGGCGAATATGATCTGCTGATCGCATTCATCGAGCATCCGCGCCGCGTGCTGAACCGCGACCAGCTGCTCGACATGGCGCGCGGTCGCGCCGCCATTCCGTTCGACCGAGCCATCGATGTGCAGGTCGGCCGGCTGCGCAAAAAGATCGAACCTGACGCCAAGAACCCGTCGCTGATCAAGACCGTGCGCGGCGGCGGCTACATGTTCACTCCCGAAGTCGCCCGTAGCGGAGCCTGAGGACCGGATCGCAAGCCATGGCCGAAGCCGCACTCAATCCGCGCACCACGCCTGTATCGGCGCCCGGCCCGTCGGCTGCTGCCGCATCCGCTGCGCGCCATTCGTGGTCGCAGCGCTTGCGCATCGACAACCTGGGAACCTTCATCATCGTTGTGATCATGTCCCTGGTCATCATCCTCTACGGCGTATCGCTGGTGGCCTACTTCATCTTTCGCGAAGACGCTGCAGTGGCCGCTGCCGCCGGCCAGGCCGCCGACCAGATCATCGCCATCCGCCGGCTGGTGGACCGCGCCGCGCCCGAGGACCGCCTGCAGATCATTCGGCGCCTGAACTCGCCGGCCATGGCGATGGCGGTCACCGGCCGTCCGATCGTGTCGCAGTCCGACGATCAGTTTTCCAGCCGCGTTGTACTGCGCCGCCTGCAACGGGAGTTTCCACCCGGAACCGAGATCAACGTCGACAGCCGGATCGATCTGGGGTCGGATCCGGCCGCGGCGTTTCCGTCCGACGAGGAAATCGCCCGTCACATGCGCGGCGAGGACGAAGCGGCGCGCGCCGGCGGACTGACGCGCGAGCAACGCCGCGAACAGCGCATTGAGCGCATGATGAACGGGCCGCAACTGCCGCTGCCGGGAACGGAAGCCGTCATTCGCCTGTCGGTGCGGGTGGGCGACGGCGCGTGGTTCAACGCACGCGTCTCGCTGGCCATAAACGAACGGCTCTCGCGCATTCAGCCGATCTTCATGCAGGGCTCGATTACATTCGTCCTGGCGATCCTGGCGCTGTGGGGCGTGAAGCGGGCGATTAAGCCGTTGTTCGTGTTCGCCGCCGCCGCCGAGCGCCTGGGCATGGACGTCAACGCCCCGCCGCTCGACGAAGGCGGCCCAGGCGAAGTACGCCGCGCCGCGCGGGCTTTCAACACCATGCAGACGCGCCTGAAGCGCTTCATCCAGGACCGCACCCAGATGCTGGCGGCCATCAGCCACGACCTGCGCACGCCGATCACGCGCATGAAGCTGCGCGCCGAATTTGTCGACGACGACGAGCAGCGCGAGAAGATGCTGAAGGACCTGGGCGAGATGGAGGCGATGATC
>JANRJB010000390.1:0-17668 GCA_033764265.1 Rhodospirillaceae bacterium
TCGGCGATGGACTGGAAGAAGTCCTTCGACGTCGCGACGCCCCAGCGAAACTTCTCCAGGTAATGCGTGACGCCGCGCCGGAACGTCTCTTCGCCGTAATAACGCTCGAACATCGACAGCACGCCGCCGCCTTTCTCGTAGGTGATGGTGTCGAAGGCGTTGGCGATGTCGTCGTTGCTCAAGATCGGCTGGGCGATCTGTCGGGCGCTGCGCCAGCTGTCGGTGCCCATGGCGCTCAGTGCGCCGGTCTGGTTCAGGCGGCCGTATTCGCCTTGCGGGTCCCAGGCGTGCGCGGTCTTGTTCTCCATCCAGGTGGCGAAGGCCTCGTTCAGCCAGATGTCGTCCCACCACGCCGGTGTGACCAGATTGCCGAACCACTGGTGCGCCAGTTCGTGGGCATGCACCAGGGCGTAAAGGCGTTTCTGATTCAGCGACGAACGCTCATCCAGCAGCATCAGCGGCTCGCGGTAGAAGATCGCGCCCGCGTTTTCCATGGCCCCGGCGGCGAAATCGGTGGCGGCCACCAGGTCGAGCTTCTCGTAGGGGTACGCGATGTCGAAGTAGTCTTCCAGTTCAAGCAGCAAGGCCTCGGTATTGGCCAGCGCGTATTCGATCTGCTTGCCCTTGCCGCGCGCCGTGATTCCGCGCAAGGGGATCGGCGTGTCGCGCAACGCCGTGGCGCGGACCGGTGCCCAGTCCACCACGTCCAAGGGGCCGACCGCGAAGGCCACCAGATAGGTCGGCAACGGCTTCGACGTGGCGAACGTGATGCGCTTCAACCCGTTGTCGAGGGCTTCGACCTTGGTTTCCGGCGCGTTGGTGATCGCCACATGGCTATCGCGCACGGTGATCGACGTGTCGAACGGCGTTTTGAAGCGTGGTTCGTCGAAACTGGGAAAGGCCAGCCGGGCGAAAATCGGCTCCATCTGCGTGAACGCATAGGAATCGCCGCCTTCGTCGGACCGATACAGGCCCTCGAGATTTCGGTTGAAGGGACCGGAATAGGCGATCTCGATCCGGACCGGCCCGGCGGCGATCTCGCGCGGCAGCGACAGGCGCACCACACCGCTTGATCCCGCAATTTCCTCGTAGGTCGCGGCCAGGGTCGAACCGCCGGCGTCGGTCACGGCAGCGCGTTCGACCGTCAGATCCTGGCCGTGTAGCCAGATCAATCGGCTGGGGGCATGGAGCGTAACGTCGATGGCAACCTTGCCGCTGAAACGGTCCTGGTCGGGCAGGATGGTGAGATCGAGCTTGTAGTGTCGCGGCGTGGCGGACTGGGGCAGCTGCCCGGCCGGAAAGTCCGTTTCAGCGGCGGCCGTCGCAGTGATCGCAAGTGCCGCCGCGAACAAGGCGATCAGGGGGCTCGACATCGGTTCGTACTCCAGAAAATTGAGCACATTCAAACAGGGGCGCAACGGGATTGCAAACGACGCTCATTGGGCGTTAACGACCATTCGCATAGACTTCGGCATGGGAACCACCGTCATGCCCGCCCTGATCCAGTTTCCGTCCGGCCGCGCGCTGCGTCTGCGGGTCTATCCGCGCCCCGCGGCGGAGAAGGACCGCGCGCCCCCGACCGCCGTGAAAAGCCTGCCCCTGTTTCCGGAGGCCGGCGGGGTGTCGCGGGCGGAGGCCGGTGGCGAGCGGCTGGCGCGTCAGGTGGTCCAGTTGTGCCTGATGAACCGCGTCAACGCCGCGATCATCGAACGCTTTCCGCACCTGGGCTTGGCCGATTGGTGGCTGGCGGGCGGCTGCCTGTTCCAGACCGTGTGGAACCTGCGCAGCGGTCGCCGCGCCGAGCAGGGGATCAAGGACTACGATATTGTCTACTACGCCGACGACACGTCGGAAGACGCCGAAGCCGAGGTCATCCGCGCCGCCGAGGCGATGTTCGCCGATCTTGGCGCGGATGTTCAGGTGCGCAACCAGGCGCGTGTACACGTCTGGTATCCCAAGAAGTTCGGCGTGGCGTACCCCAAACTGAACAGCGCGTCGGAAGGCATCATGAATTTCGCCTGCCGCGCCGCGGGCGTGGGCCTGAAGCGTTCGGGCGATGAATTCCTGGACCTGTTCGCGCCGTTCGGCTTGGCGGACGTATGGAACTTCGTCGTCACGCCCAACCGCAGCATTCCGGCGGCGGCCGCGTACGCCGAGAAGGCCGAGCGCTGGAAGGGCGAGTGGCCTCAGATCACCGTGCACCCATGGTCGGATGAAAACTAGATCGGCCAGCCCTCGCGGCGGTAGGCGGATTCCCAGAACATCCATTCGAATTTCACGCAGCGCAGGAACGCCGCGTCCATGCGCGCGACGGTTTCGGGGTCGGAGCCGGCGGCCACGCGGTCGCAGATGGCGATCACCCGTTCGGTCGCCGCGCCGAATGAGGCATCCGCGTAGGTATCGATCCAGCTGTCGTATGGGTTGGGCCGTTTGGCTGTCCGCGCGATGTGCTGGCCGACTTCCCAATAAACCCAGAAGCACGGCACGATGGCGGCAACCAGTTCGCCGTAGCTGCCGGTGGCCGCGGTCGCCAGCAGGTAGTTGGTGTAGTTCAAGCACGTGGGCGAGGGGCCGGCGCCGGCGCGGTCCGCAGAGCTCACGCCGAACTGCGCAAAAAATCCAGCATGCAGCGCGCGTTCGACCTGGATCGCAACCGAAGCCGCGGTTGCGAACTCCAGCATCGCGTCGGTGTCAGGTGCGCGGGCCGAGGCCAGCGACAGCGCGCGCGAATAGGCCTCGAGGTAGATCGAATCCTGCATGATATAGAATTTGAACGTCTCGCGCGGCAGACTCCCGGCCGCAAGTTCCCGGTTGAACGGCAGTTCCACGATGGCGCGGCGCAGCGGCTCGGCTTTTGCCCACAGGCGCGTGCTGAAGGATTCGGTCGGCACGGTCAGAACTCCGCCTTGACGGTCACGCCGTACTGGCGGCCGCGGTTGATGTTGAAGCTGTCGAACGGCCCATTGGGACCGAGGAAAGCGAGCAGTGCGATCTGGCCCTGGCCGAACGCTGACACCGCCCAGCGATTGTCGTTCAAATTCTTGGCCCAGGCCGCGATCGACCAGCGTTCGGCTTCGATCGCCGCCCGCATGTTGAGCGCGACCTCGGCCGGGGAATAGAGTGCATTGTCGATTTCGAAATGCGTCTTGCCGCGCACCGTGACCTCGGCGCGGACGCGCGCATTCAACGCATCGGTCAGGGGCGTCACGCCTTCCGCGCCGGCCATCAGTGTGTAGCGGGGCGAGTTGGGCGCCTGGTTGCCGCTGTAGTCGCGCAGGCCCACGCCGGTGACGGGATCGGGTGCGCGGAATGCGCCGATCTTGGCGTCGGTGTACGCGCCGGATACATCGAAAGACAGCGGGTCGAAGGGCCGTGCGACAATCGCGATCTCGCCGCCTTGAATGTTCACCTTGGGCGCGGTGTAGGTCACATCGTTGCCATTGATGAAGGCGAAGTACTGAAAATTGCGGTAGCGCGTGGCGAAGGCAGCGGCCGTGAGTGTCAATCGGTTAATGGCGATTTTAGCGCCAACTTCCGCGGCCGTTGTGGTTTCGGACCGGTAGATGCGTCGGAACGTGTCGGCCGGGCCCGGCTGCGGGTTGAATCCGCCAGGCTTGAAGCCGCGCCCGATGCTGGCGTAGAGCATCGTCGCGGCGTCGGCCTGCCAGGATACTGAAAGCTTCGGCTGCACCTGGTCGAACGTGGCGGCGCTGCGATCGACCGGCCGGCCGGTTGTCGCTCCGCGAATGTCTTCCGACGTTTCCACGCGGTCGTACCGCACCGCCAATGTGGCGTCGAGCGCGTCAGACAGCCGATAGCCGGCCTGCGCAAAGGCGGCGGACTGCGTCAGCGGCGTGCGGAACCGCGACGCCTCGGCGCCGAACAGCAACGGCCCGAAATCGTCGACGCGGATGCGTGTCACGTCCTGCACAAACGCGCCCGCGATCCAGCGCAGCCGCATGTCATCGGCCGAGGTGTAGCGCAGCTCGGCGGTTGCAATCTCCAGGTCCACCGGCTGGGCGATGGGTTGGATACCGTCGGGAAAGAACGGCAGGCCAAGAAAGGTGACCGGCTTGTCGTTCCGGAAATCAAGCTCTTCCGACCAGCGCTTGTGATAGTGGTCGTATCCGGCGCGGGCCGATAGCGTGCCGCCGCCGATGGCCACGTCGCTGGTGAGCGATATGCCGTACCAGTGCCGCTTGGCGACGCCTTCATAGTCGCCGAACGGGTCGGTCAAGGCCGGGCCGTTCAACTTTCCGCCGAACCGACCGGTGACGTTGTTGGACGACAGCCACGCCGCGCCGCTGTCTTCGGAATTAGCGGTCCACGACAGCGCCAGCGACCAATCATCGCTGGGTTCGGCGATGGCGCGAACCCGCAGGTTTCGCGTGGTCTGGTGGTCGACGGCCTTGCCCAGGAACGTGTTGAAAATCCACCCGTCCCAGTCCTGCACCTGGCCGGCGACGCGCAGCTTGAGCCGCGTATTCGCCACCGGCCCACCGGCGGCAGCGCGCACCGCACGATTGCCGCCGTTGCCGGCCTCGGCCTCGGCGATGGCCTCGAACGCATCGCCCGGCGCGCGGGTGATGATGTTGAACACCCCGCCGATGGCGTTCTTGCCGTACAGCGCGCCTTGCGGGCCCTTCAAAATCTCGACGCGTTCCAGGTCGTAGTAGGGCTGGGTGAACAGCTCCTTGTCGCCCAACGCCAGGCCATCGATCACGGTGGCGACCGAGGCTTGTTGCAGCCGGTCGGTCGACACGCCGCGTACGGTGATGATGTTGGTGCCGGGGTCCTGGTCGTTGATGACGAACACCCCCGGCGTCGCGGCGGCGACATCCTCGAAATTCAGCACCTGGCGCCGGGCCAGGTCGGTGCGTCCAAAGGCGGTGACGCTGTCCGGCACGCGCAATAGTGATTCGGCCCGGCCGCGCGCCGTGACGATGATCTCTTCGATTTGCGCCGCGTGCGTTGCCGCCGGCGCGCCTGCCAAAAGGCATGCGCCGAACACGGATAGAGTACGGATGGACACCGACGCTGCTCCCTACGCTGGCATGACCCAGATCAGGTTCAACGGGTCATCGCGGCGGCGCGGCAGGCGCCTCAGCGAACTCTCAGCCCCTTCGCGGGGCCCCCCGACGGTTCATGACGAACCGATGATGGCGGCAGAATAGGGAGACTGGGATCGGGGTCAAGGGCGCGAACGCCCGGCCGAACGGCGACGCTGCTCAGGCCAGCGCCAGGCCCATGCGCAGGGCAGTGAAGCGGAAGCCCGGAATGTGCTCGGTGCGCCGGCCTTCCGGCACCCAGCCGCGGGCGCGGTAGAAGGCGACCGCGTTCTCGTTGGCGGCCAGCACTTCCAGCAGCGCCTTGCGCGCGCCGTTCTTGCGCAATGACTCGATGGCGGCGTCGTACAGTCGCGAACCGATACCGAGGCCCTGATGGCCGGGCATCACGTACAGCATCCAGATGTGGCCCTGCTCGTTGACGCCGACCGTGCCGACCACGCGCTCGTCGTATTCGGCCACCAGCACCGAACGCCAATTGAGCGTGACGACTTCGGCCAGGCGGTGACAGTGCGACACCGCCTTGGCGCTGTCCTCGGGCAGCAAGTTGCGATTGGCGTTGAGCCAGGATTCCTTGACGACGCAGGCAATGGCGTCAGCATCGCCGGCGCGGGCCGGACGCACGGAGACAAGCGACATGAAAACCCCACCTTGGCCTTATTGTTGGGGGCGAGTATGGGGACGGCGGGTTGCCGGAGGGTTAACGGGAGCGGCGGCAAAACAAAACGCAGCGACGGTGTGTCGCTGCGTGATGCATCGGCGATCCATGCCAGCGGCGGGTCGCGGCCCGCCGCCGTCTCGAACCTAGAAGCCTTCGCGCTCCAGGCGCTTGCGCTCGAGCTTGCGGGCGCGGCGGATGGCCTCGGACTTCTCGCGGGCGCGCCGTTCCGACGGCTTTTCGTAGGACTTGCGCAGCTTCATCTCGCGGAAGATTCCCTCGCGCTGCATCTTCTTCTTCAGCGCCTTCAGGGCTTGATCGACGTTGTTGTCGCGAACGATGACTTGAACCAGGGTCGGCCTCCATCACTGGAATTGGTCGGTTGCGTTTCGCCGCCGGGTCCGGGCAACATCGGACGACCCTCGCGCCAGAGCAGCATCGGCGCGCGGCCGCGACGGACAGGACCCGCGGAAAGGCGGGCGTATAGCATGGGGCCCCCGGCATGGGAAGCCCGGCGCGGCCCCGGCCATTGGCCAAATCGCAGGCTATTTCAGATGCTTAAGCCGCCGTTTCGCGGGTTATTTTTTGCCGTGGCGCCGGCCGACGCAACCGGATATACCCGCCAAAAGGCGCGTCGGTTCGATGAATAACTATTTCATATCAGCAGGTTAGGCCATGGCCGTGCGACCCGTCGCCCGCATGGGCGCAAACGTACTGAAGGCGCGCGCCGCGGATGTGACCGACTTCACCGATCCTGACCTGTCGGCGCTGATCGACGACATGGTCGAGACCATGATCGCCGTGCACGGCATCGGGCTGGCAGCGCCGCAGGTGTTCGACTCGCGTCGGGTGGTGATTTTTTTCGTGCCGGCGGCGCGCAACGCCGGGATCGAGGTACCGCTGACGGTGATGATCAACCCGGTCATCACGCCGATCTCCGACGCCCGCAACGACGACTGGGAGGCCTGCCTGTCTGTGCCGGGGCTGACCGGCAGCGTGCCGCGGTGGAGTTCGATCCGTTACACCTTCCAGGATCTGCGCGGCGTTGTGCACGAGCGCGAGGCGCACGGTTTTCATGCGCGCGTGGTGCAGCACGAGTGCGACCACCTCGACGGCACGCTGTACCCCATGCGCATGACCGACATGAGCACGCTCGCCTTCGTCGATGCTTTGAAAGCCGAAGCCGAGGCGCGCGGCGAGAAGCTCGAGATCGAAGAGGAGGGCGCGATGGTCGAGGCCGATGAGGCGGTCGGCGATACCGACACGGCCCTGTCCGTCACCCGCGACGACGTGCTGGCGCTGCGGCGCGAGGCGCGGGCGCGGACGCCATGACCGATCACGCGGCGCAAGTCCGGGCGGACCGGGACCGGCTGGTTACGGCCATGTTGCCACACGTGCCGTTCGACGGTTGGAGCGCGGCGGGGTTGACGCGGGCGGCCCAGTCCCTGGACATGAGCGTCGGCGAGGCGGGGATTCTGTTTCCCGAAGGCGCGCGCGCGGCCATCGCCCACTTCGTCGATCTCGCCGACCGGCTGATGGCGGAAGACCTCGCCGCGCGCGACATAACCAAACTGAAACTGCGCGAGAAAGTGACTCTGGCGGTGCGGCTGCGGCTTGAACGCTGGACGCCGCACCGCGAAGCCGTGCGCCGCGCGCTGATCGCCATGCCGGTCAAGGCCGGACCGACCGTGTCGGTCGAAAGCCTGTACCGCACGGTCGATGCCATCTGGCGCGCGGTCGGCGACCGCTCGCACGATTTCAGCTTCTATACCAAGCGCGCTCTGCTGGCGGGTGTCTACGGTTCGACGCTGCTGGTTTGGCTCGACGACAAATCCGAGAACTCCGCCGACACCTGGGCGTTCCTGGCCCGGCGCATCGACAATGTCATGCAGGTGCCGAAGCTGCGCGCCCGCCTCGAGGAACGGCTGGCGCGGCTGCCCATCCCACTGCGGCTGCTAAGGCGGGCGCGTCAGCATGGCGCCGGTTGAAGGTCCAGAGGGCGACTCAGCGGCGCGGCGTTTCACGCCAGCGCTCGGGTTTTCTGTCCTAACGCCGGCGTTCGATACAACGATCGCGCTCTTAACCCGCGAGCGGCATTGGCGGGCGATCCTCTGTCGCCGTATTGCACTCGCACCCGGCGAACGCCTCGTCGACATCGGATGCGGCACGGGCTCTCTGGCTATTCGCCTGTCCAGGCAACTGCCGAATGCCGCCATTCACGGCATCGATCCCGACTCCGCCGTTCTGGCAATCGCGCGCAAGAAAGCGCTTCGACAGAAGGCTGAGATCAGTTTCCACCAAGGATTCTTGTCCGAATCCTTTCTCGCGGAATTCGGGCCTTTCGATGTCGTCACCTCGTCGCTGGTGTTCCACCAGGTACCGCTGCGGGAAAAGTCCAACATCATCGGCTTGATGCGACGCGGTCTAAGGCCAGGAGGTCGCGTCGTGGTGGCCGATTATGGCTGGCAACGGACGCCGGCGATGCGCGTTCTGTTTCGCGCGACGGTGCAGACGCTCGATGGGGTTGCCGATACCCAACCCAATGCCGACGGAGTCCTGCCGACGCTATTTCGATCCGCCGGCTTTGAGCGGGTTGCGGAAACCGACGTCATCCAGACCGCAACAGGGTCGATCTCGATTTACTCGGCAGCGCGCTGAATGCTCTGCGATCACGTTGCCGTCACCAGGCCAATCACCGCGCCGGTCATGGACGACGCCAGGTTGCCGGCGACCCAGCTTTTCATCCCCAGGCCGGCCACTTCCGCGCGACGCGGCGGGCACAGGGTGGCGATGGTCGACACCAAGAGACCGACGCTCGCCAGATTGGCGACGCCGCACAAGGCGTAGACCACGATCAGCTGGGATCGCGGATCGAACGTGCCGACCGGCAGCGCGGCCAAATCCAGGTAGGCGACGTACTCGTTCAGGATGGCCTTGGTGCCCATCAACGCGCCGGCGGCGGGCGCCTGGTCCCACGGCACACCCAAGGTCCACATCAACGGCGCGCACAGCCAGCCCAACGCGCGGCGCAGCGTGATCGGCGCGCCGTCGATCAGCGGCAGCAGGGACAGCACCTGGTCGACCAGCGCCACCAGCGCGAACGCCACGATGATCACGCCGATCACCGCAAGGAAGAGCTGGATGCCGTCGAAGGTGCCGCGGATGATCGCATCGATGCTGCTGTCGTAGCGCAAGCCCGAGTCCCGGTCGCCGGTCGTGGTCGACCCTTCGCCCGGCACCATCAGCCGGGCAATCAGCACCGCCGCCGGCAGCGAAATCAGCGAGGCCGAGATCATGTGCCCGACCGCGTTGGGCACGGTGCTGGCCAGGGTCTGGGCGTACAGCACCAGGATCACGCCGGAGATGGTGCTCATGGCCAGCGTCATCACCGCGAACAGCTCGGCCCGGCTCATGCGCTCGAAGTAGGCCCGCACCACCAGCGGCGATTCGACCACGCCCAGGAACACGTTCGTCCCGGCGCTGAGGCCGACGACGCCGCTGACGTTCATGGTCTTGCGCAAGGCCCACGAAATCCCGCGCACCAGCCAGGCCAGCACGCCCCAGTGCCACAACAGCGCGGCGATGGCCGAAAAAACGATCACCAGGGGCAGAATTTGAAAGGCGATGACCACCGGCGCGGCGGCGTCGGCCTTCAGGTCGAAGGGCAGGGCGCCGCCGCCCAAGTAGCCGAACATGTAGCTCGAGCCGACCAGTGCCGCGCGCTCGACGGCCGCGACCGCGTGATTGGCCAGGCCGATCGCGTCCCACACCAGGGGTACACGGACGATGATCAGGGCCAACACGATTTGCAGCGCGACCGCGCCCAGAACCCAGCGTGCGCTCGGCCGCTGCCGACGTTCCTCGGAGAGTGCCCAGGCCAGACCCAGGATGGCGGCCAGACCGATTAGCCCCTGGCCCTGGCGGAGAACGTCGAACACCAAACACCAGCCCCGGCAAAGGCAACGCGTGTGACGTCGGTCAGGCCACCGGCTTCCTGAATTTGAGCACGAATTGATTGGTGAACCCGCGCAGTTCCTGCTGGAACACGCTGACGTTCAGCGGGTCCTTGGGGTTCTCCAACAGGTCGGTTTCCTCGGCCAGTTGGAACCCGGCTTTGAGAACATCCTCGACCACCACGTACTTCTCGATCCGGTGGTTCTTGGCCACGTCCCTGATCTCCATGCCCGGGGCGGCGTGATGGTCGATGATGCCGTAGATTCCGCCGGGCTTCAGGGCGGCCATGACCCCCTTGTTCATGGCTGGGCGATCGACGCCCAACCAATAAGTATCGTGGTAGAACATCACCATGAACACGGCATCGAGGCTGGCCGGTGCCAACCCCAGCTCCTCCAATTCGGTGTCGTGCTCGATGATGTTCGTGTAGCCGCCTTTGGTGATCAGATCGCCCAGCGGCCGGTTGGTATCCTTGAAGCGATCACGCAGCCACTTGTTGTTCTGGCCGTAGACCTTGCCGGTCTCGCCGACCGCTTCAGCCAGAACGGCGGTGAAATAGCCGCTGCTGGTCATCAGTTCGGCCACCGTCATGCCCGGCCCGATGCCGTAAAACGCCATGGTTTCGGCCGGCTTGCGGCCGGCATCGCGCTTCTTGTCGGCGTCGGGACGGCGCGGGCTGGCCATCGCGACGCGCAATGCGTCCGAGGCTTTGATCTGATCTTTATGGACGATGCGGGGCGCGACCGAAACCGGCGCCTGCGCGGCCGTTTGGGAACGGCCGGCCGCATACAGCCCCACGGCACCGGCATAGGCCAGCAGCGAACGTCGCTGAAGTGTGGTCGTCATGTGCGATCCCTCTTCCTGCTTCCCCCGCAAGACGGCATCATCCCAGAATCCGGCCCGATCCGACAGTTGAGAATGGGCCGGGCCGAACCACCGGGCGGCGAACCTCCGGGTCAGGCGAAGGGGAGGGCACGTGAAATTCGATCCAAGCGCGGCGGTGCTGCTGCTGATCGACATTCAGCAGGGTTTCTGTGGCCCCGAACGGGCCGGCGTGAAGCGCGATACGTCGGTGTTGCGCCCGGCGGTCGAAGGGGCGGCGAAACTTCTGAAGGTGGCGCGCGAAGCCAACATTCCGGTGATCTACACCAGCATGGCCTTCGCGCCGGATTATGCCGACGGCGGCTTGCTCACCCGCGAGCTGCGGCCCAACCTGAAAAAGAAGAACGAACTGCGGCGCGACACCAAGGACGCCGAGATCATGCCCGAGATCGCGCCCGAACCGGGCGATCTCGTCATCTACAAGCAGCGATATTCCGCGGTGATCAAGACCGACCTTGAGTTCTGGCTGCGCAGCCGGGGACGGCATTGTGTGATCGTCGGCGGCGTCACCACCGGCATGTGCGTCGAAAGCACCGTGCGCGATTTGGCGCAGCTCGATTTTCACGTCTTCGTGGTGCCGGAAGCCTGTGGCGACATGAACCCCGATACGCACAAGCGCGCGATGGACGTCTTCGCCATGGCCTTCGGCCGGGTCGTACCGCTGGAGCAGATGGCCGCGGCCATCAACGCCGGCGGGGCCGACATTCCCATCGATTCCCGCTATGACTGGTAATCATCAAGCACAGGTTCATCACATGACCAAAACCACCGATCGCCGCATGGCTCTGGGCGCGGGCGCGACAGCCGGGTTCGCCGCGATGACGAGTGCATTCGCACGCCCCGTTCAAGCCGCGGTGAAGAAGATCGAGGGCGCAAGCCTAAAGGGCCCGTATCTCGACCTGACAACCCCGTACGGCAATGTCGAAGGCTACGCCCGCCTGACCAGCAACACCGACATGAAAAGCGCGCACTTCGGCTGGTTCGAAGGCATCGTCATGGGCGTGGTCGACAACGGACCGATCGTCAATCTGTTCGGCTTCCGCGGCTTCGGCTGCACGCGCCTCTTGCCGCTGGAAGGCGAACACGGTTATCGCCGGCTATTGCGCGAGGTGGGCTACTATACCGACCTCGCCACCGGAAAAATCATGGAAGAGATGGTCAACCCGTTCACCAACGAGAAGGTGCGCGTGGTGCCGGTGACCAACGATCCGTTCAACCGGGTGATCAGCGAGTACGAGCTGTCGCGCCCCACCTTCGGCGGCCTCAACCAGGAAAAGCCGGCGGAGAAGAAAGGCTTCCAGCTCAACTGGACGATCAACGGCGACCGCCTGATGATGGAACGCCACATCCATCTTTACTACAAGAACGCGCTCGACCCGAAGACTTGGCCGCGGGAGTCGTCGGGCGAGATGGTGCGCGCGTCCGAGTTCTATCTGTACAACATGGCGCTCGATGACATGCAGAACAAGGACCTGACCGCGTTCCCGCACACCGGCTACTGGGGCCGTGTCACCCCATGGCTGCCATGGATGCTGATGGGCCGCACGCCGGGCCACTGCCTCTACCAGTGCTACACCGGCTCGGCCCACGGACTGGAGGACTTGCCGCAGGACCTGGTCGAATACACCGCCAAGCACTATCCGAAGTATCTCGACGCGCCGACCACGTGGGAAGAGCCGTCGCTGTCCTCGCTTGAAGTCTACGCCCGCACGCAAAAGCCGGCGCCGGCGCCCGGCGGCGTGTGACCGACGCTCACGCGTCGTTGGGGCGAATGATGATTTTGCCCGGACGGGCTTCGCCGCTCTGCTCCTGGTGGGCCAGCGCTTCCTTGATGCGCGCCAGCGGGTAGGTGGCGGCAATGGCGGCTTTCAACGTGCCGTCGGCAATCAGGCCGGCCAGGAACACGTAAAGCTGCTGAACTTCGTCGCGCGAGCGCGGGTTGCGCATGTTCATGCCCCGCAGCCGGATGTTGCGCCGCCACAGGTCGACGAACGCCATGTGGCAGGGCTGCCCGGTCATGTAGCCGTAGTTGACGACCTCGCCGCCCTCGGCGACGCAACGCGCGACCGTGGTGGTTGCATTCGCGGCCACGCAGTCGATGCCGGCCTTGATCGGCGCGCCGCCGGTCGCGGCCTTGACCTTGGCCGCCATGTCGTTGGGATCGCCGGTATCCACCAGGACCGCGTCGGCGCCGGTGGCCATCAGTTCGGGGATCAGACTCTCGCGTCGCACCAGCCCCACGACGTGCACGCCCTTGCGCCGGGCCAGCGCGAACAGATAGCGCCCGACGCTGGAGTTGGCGCCGTTCTGCACCAGCCATTCGCCGGGCTTGGCGGCGGTGTAATCCTCGAGCAGCAAGTAGGCGGTCATGCCATTGATGGTGGTCAGCGCCAGTTGGTCGGCATCGCCGTCCTCGGGCGCGGCGACCAGCCGCTCGGCCGGCGCGGCCAGCTGCTGCTGAAAGGTGCCAACGCCTTGCGGTGCGAACACGCGGTCGCCGATGTTCCAGCCGGTCACGCCCGCGCCCATGGCAATAACGCGGCCGACGCCCTCGGTGCCCATGATGCGCGGCAGCTTGAACAGGTCGAACCCTTCCTCGCCGCGCATGAACTTGACGTCGGCCAGATGCATGGCCGCGGCTTCGATCGCGATCACCACTTCGCCCGGCTGTGGAACCGGGGCGGGCAGTTCGACCACCTCGACCGCCGCATCGGCTTCGGCATACGCCACCTGGCGCACGGCCGTGATTGTGCCGGCGGCGCGCACCGGCGCGCCCGCGACCACGGCAGCGGATACCGCGGCGCCCAGGGCGCCGCGTCGGGCAAGCTGGTTGGGCATATCCACGTCCTTTCCCGGCACGCGTCAGCGATTGCGAACGATGTTCACCTCGACCAGCACGTATTCGCGGTCGTTCTTGGTGTCGGTCTGTCGGATCAGCAGCTTGTCCTCGCCACCGACCCACAGGTCGAGCTCGCTCAGCCGGTAGCGCACGGTGTCGAAGGTACCGGCCGGCGTCGTGATTGTCTCAGTGCCGATCCGTGTGAACGTGCTGTCGTGATAGATACCCGACACCTGGGCATCGCCGCGCGGCGCCGCGTTGATGTTGTAGGTGGCCACGGTCTGCGGGCCGGCGAGCCCCTCGGGCGCGGCGAAGTCCGGCCACAGGTACCAGCCGTTCATGATCTCGCCGTGATGCACCACGACGACGCGTTCGGGCACCTCGCGCGCATCCTCGGTCACGCCCTTGGGGCCCGACGCCAGTGCGCGCAGTTGATTGCCGGTGATGGTGACGAAGATCGAACCCTTGTAGCCGGCCGGGCTCCAATACGATGCGAACGTCTCCAGCGGCCGAAAGCGCGCATCGACCCGCGCGACCATGGTGTGTTGGGCGTTGACCGCAGAAAAATCCTTGGAGATTTGGATTTGGCGCGAACCGTCGGGATAGACCAGCAGCCGAAAATCCTCGCCGCCGCGGCGACGGCCGTCGCCGATGGTGCGGAACGCCATCTTGCCGGTGACCGTTCGCACGATGGTGGCGTTCGGTCCGATGTTTTCCGTCGTCGCCCCGGATGGAGCCTGTGCCGCCGTGAACCCGGCCACGGTGATGGTCATGGCCGCGGCCAGCGCGACGATGTGCGTCCGATTCATTCCGCTGGTCCCTCCGCGAGAATCCGCATCGCACCCTTCGGATCGGCGGCGATCAGCCGCAGCAGGTTTTGGGCGATCTTGTCGGGCTTGTGCCGGCCCTGTTCCCATTCCTGAACGGTGCGCAGGCTCAGGTTGAACGACTTGGCGAACTCCGCCTGCGACATCTGCAGGCGCGCGCGCAGCACTTTCAGCCGGTTGTTCTTGTTCAGGACGACGCGCATCTCACCGGATTCGATCAATCGACGATACTCCGCTTTCGTGAGGTACGGCGCATCGTCCTCATTCAACTCGGTTGAGATAGGTTTCGGTTTCATCCGCGTTGGCCTTGCGTAGGGAAATGATACGTCGGGTGTCGCCTCGATCGGTGTAGACGCAGCAATACACTCGATCTTCGATCACGCCGAAACAAATCATCCGCGTTTCGCCATAGTTCTTGCGCCGGTCGACCCTCTCGTCGGTCGGTGCTTCGAACATCTCCGCCGCGCGCTCGAGCGCGATGCCGTGTTTGGCGCGGTTCGCTTGGTTCTTGGCTTGGTCCCAGGCGAATTTCATCGTCCGGGGTGACGCTAGACTACGTGTAACACGGAGTCAATCGCCAGGCCCTCAGGCGCGCCTGATCCCGCTGATGGCGCCGAAGGTGCTGCTGGCGTCGCTGGTGTCGGTCACGTTGAACCCGGCGCGGGCCATCAAGCCGCTGAAGTCGACGCCGTCGTACTCGATCCGCCAGCGCTCGTTGTTCCAGCGGTGGTCGATCCATTGCGAATAGGTGCGGTACGGCGACGGGCGGGCTTTGAGATTGAAGTCAAGCGGATAGAACACGCCACCCGGCCGCAACACCCGGTGCGCCTCGGCGATGATCTGCCCGGCGGCTTCCGCCGTCACCTCGTGAAACAGGATGTACGAGGCGATCAGGTCGAAGTGGCCGTCGGGGAATTTGGTGTCCTCGGCCAGGCGTTGGGACAGGTTGATGTCGACGCCCAGGTCGACGGCGCGCATGTGGCCGTAGCGCAGCATCGGCGCGCCGACGTCGATGCCCCACACCTCGGCTTCGGGGAAGCGTTCCTTCAACGCCACGGCCAACTGGCCGATGCCGCAGCCCAGATCGAGGATGCGTTTGACCCGACCGTCGCCCGGCAACGGCGCCGCCGCGGCGTAACCGCGGTGACGTTCGTCCTGGTCGTTGCGGCCACCGTAAAAATGATTGGTGTGGTAGTGGTACAGGTGGCCTGCGAACGGGTTGCCGACATAGCCGCCAGGTTGCTGGTGAATTTCGTGGCGCACGTAGTCGGGCAGCGCGAGCGAAGGGTTCAGCTCCAGCGTGCCGGGCCCGCGCCGGTCGAAGGCGTCGAGTTCGGCCAAATAAACCTCGGCGTTGTCCTCGAAGACTTCGCTGAGAATCCGATAGGTGTAGTTGTGCACGCCGTACCAGACGGCGTTGCGCGTCGCGATCAGCGGATCTTTCTCGAACAGCGCGCGGACCTGATCCACCGGCAGATCGGCGTCAGGCGCGATGCCGGCGGCCCGCACGATCTGGGTGCCGCGCAGGCGCGCGGCCTGGGTCATGTCGGCGTTCACGAACCGGCGCATCATGGTCATGAAGTCGTGCCGGCTCGAGGCCGCGAGCGTCGGCAGGCGCTCGGTGCGCCCGACCGCGCCGCGCGGTTGGATGTCGTCGGGTTCGGTCGCCCGAGATTTGGCCATGGCTTTACTCCATTCCGATGCCGCGCCAGCTTAATCGAAACGACGAGTCAGGAAAACGCCTTACGCCTGCACGGTCGCCTTGCTGGCCAGCAGGGCGTCGATGGCGGCCTGGTCGAGGCCGGCGTCCTTCAGGATCGCCACGCTGTGTTCGCCCAATCTGGGTTGATGCAGCCGCGTTTCCTCCGCCGGCGTGGCGGAGTAATTCACCGGGAACGCCGGCGTGCGCAGCTTGCCCTCGGTCGGGTGGTCGATGGTTTTCCAGAATCCGGTCGCGACCAGGTGTTCGTCGGTCATCAAGTCTTCAAGGCTATTGACCCGGATGGTGGGCACCGAGCTCTCGCCGAAGATGTCGAGCCACTCCTGGGTAGTGCGGGTGATCATGGTCTTGGCGGTTTCCTGGTAGGTGGCGTCGATGTTGGCCACGCGCTGCGCCAGGGTCTTGAACTTGGGATTCTCCAGCAAATCGGCGCGGCCCGACAGCTTGCAGAAGGTCTCCCAGTGCGCGTCCAGGTACGGCAGGATGGCGATGTAGCCGTCTTTGGTGGGGTAGGGCTTACGTTCCTGGCTCATCAATCGCACGTAACCGGGCGGACCCAGCGGCGGTTCGAAGGTCATGCCCCACAGGTGTTCGGCCATGACGTAGTTCACCATGGTCTCGAACATCGGCACTTCCAGCTCCTGGCCTTGGCCGGTGCGCTCGCGATGAAACAATGCGCCCAGCACGCCGTAGACCACCGTCATGGCGGTGGTCTTGTCAGCGACGATGGTCGGCAGGTAGCGCGGCTCGCCCAGCACCAGTTTGTTCAGCATCGCCACGCCCGAGACCGCCTGAATGCTGTCGTCCAGCGCGCCGCGTTCGCCGTAGGGACCGTCCTTGGCGTAACCGTAGCTGCCGCAGTAGATGATCCGCGGATTGACCGCCTTCAGCGCGGCGTAACCAAAGCCCAGCTTGTCCATGGTCTGGGGCCGATTGTTGTGAATGAACACATCGGCGGTCTTGACCAGTTCCATCAGGGCCTTCTTGGCAGAATCCTGTTTCAGATCAAGAACTAAAGAGCGTTTGTTGCGGTTACACGTCAGATATAGCGCAGCCATGTTCCGGGTCGTGCGCGTGGCCCCCAGCGTGCGGTTGGAATCGCCATACGGCGCCTCGATCTTGATCACGTCGGCGCCCATGTCGGCCAGAATCTGGCAGGCCCACGGCCCCAGAACCACGCTGGTCAGTTCCAGGATTTTAACGCCGTGCAGTGGGCCGGGCATGGGGCAGTCCTTGACGGGGGTGATGAGCGACGCATCGTCACTATACGAACACGCCCCGGGGGTGCAACTTTCACCCCAACGGCGATCGGGCCACCATGACCGCCGATGGTTATGAATCCAGGGGAGGTCGTTCATGTCGGATCATCAATTTTCGCGCCGCGGCGCGTTCGGACTTGCGGGCGCCGCGGCGGCCGCCACGGTCTCGGCTTCGCCGGCCCGCGCCAACTTGCCGGCGGCGACGAAGAAGCGCGACTATGCCGTTGGGCCCTACGGCCTGGTCCATTTCCAGGACACCGGCGGCGACGGCGTGCCGCTGGTCATGTGCCACCAGGCGCCGCAGTCCTCGCGCCAGTTCGACAACGTCCTGCCGGAGCTGGCCAAGCGCGGCCTGCGCGCCATCGCCGTGGACACACCCGGGTTCGGCATGTCCGACCCCACCGACTTCGTGCCCAAGATCGAGGATTACGCCAAGGCCGTGCCGGCGGTGATGGACCACCTG
>JANRJB010000384.1:0-1627 GCA_033764265.1 Rhodospirillaceae bacterium
GGCGGAGCCGGGCGACACATTGTCTGACGAGCATCACCGCCAACTGCTGCTCAACTGCTTTGCCCAGGGCGCCGCACTGATGGCCGGGCGCGCCAACCCGGATGATCCGGCACGCGTCTATCCCGGTGATCGGCCGAGCACCACGATTCTGCTGGATGATCTGGACCCGCGGACGCTGGGCGCGCTCATCGCCTTTTACGAACACCGGACCTTTGCCAACGCCGTGCTGCTGGGCATCAACCCGTTTGATCAATTTGGTGTCGAACTTGGCAAGGAAATGGCGAAGACGGCCGGCAGCGGCAGCTCGGCCGGGCTGGATCCTTCGACCGAGGACCTCATTCGCCGTGCCTTTGGTGGGTGAAGGCCGGACGGCATAGCGACGGCACCGGCCTTGCGCGCCGGCGGCCCAGGCCACACATGTTGCCCGGCCTCTGAAACGCGGGCGCCACATTCTCAGGAGCGGCATGACGATGAGTTTCGATTATGACCTGTTCGTCATTGGTGCCGGGTCCGGCGGCGTGCGGGCGGCTCGGGTGGCGGCGGCGCACGGCGCCAAGGTGGCGATTGCGGAGGAATACCGGGTCGGCGGCACCTGCGTCATCCGCGGCTGCGTGCCCAAGAAGCTGCTTGTTTACGGCGCGCACTTTGCCGAGGACCTGGCCGATGCCCGGCGCTTTGGCTGGTCCGTGCCGGACATGGCGTTCGACTGGCACGTGCTGCGCGACAATGTGCTGGCCGAGGTGGACCGGATCAACAGCGCCTACACAACGACGCTGGAAAGTCACGGTGTCGATATCCTGCTGGAGCGCGCTACCGTCGCCGGGGCCAATGCGGTGAAGCTCGCCAGCGGGCGCGAGGTGACGGCCCGGCACATCCTCATCGCCACGGGCGCGCGGCCGCATGTGCCCGACTTTCCCGGCAGCGAGCACGGCATCACATCGAACGAGGTGTTCCACATCGATGCGGTGCCGAAGCGTGTGCTGATCGCCGGCGCAGGCTATATCGCCAATGAATTCGCCGGCATTTTCAACGAGCTGGGCGCGCAGGTGACGCTCGTCAACCGAAGCGATGTCATCTTGCGCGGCTATGATGAATCTATCCGCGACCGGCTGCTCCAGATTTCGATGATGAAGGGCATCGCGTTCCGCTTCAACGCAGCGTTCCAGGGCATCGAGAGGCTGGCCGACGGCACCCTGCGCGTGACCATGACGAACCATGCGCCGATGGAAGTCGACATGGCGATGTTCGCCACCGGCCGCGTGCCCAACACCGAAGGGCTGGGGCTGGAGGCAGCGGGCGTTGCGCTGGATACAGCCGGTGCCGTGGTTGTCGATGAGGAGAGCCGCAGCAGCGTGCCCAGCATCCATGCGGTGGGCGATGTGACCAACCGGGTACAGCTGACCCCGGTTGCCATCCGTGAAGGCCAGGCCTTTGCCGACCGGCTGTTCGGCAACAAGCCCGCACGGGTCGATTACGGGTCCATCCCGTCTGCCGTGTTCAGCCATCCGCCGCTGGCCGGCGTGGGAATGACGGAAAGCGAGGCGCGGCAGAAATTCGGTACGGTGAAGGTCTATACCTCCGACTTCCGGCCGATGAAGAATGTGCTGGCCGGCCGTAACGAACGCGC
>JANRJB010000391.1:0-7379 GCA_033764265.1 Rhodospirillaceae bacterium
GTCTTCGTCCTCGACCAAGAGCACGGTGGCCGGCGGAGCGCGGTCGGCGCCCGCGGCCGGCGGCGCGGCGGCAGGCGCCGGGCTGTCGGCGGCGCGGGCCTCGGCGGCGCGAGCTTGGGCGTCCTCGGCCTCGACCTCGGCGGCGACGCGCGGAAGGTGGATGGTGAATGTGGCGCCACGGCCGACGGCGGAGTCCACCTGGATGAAGCCGCCGGTCTGGCGGACAATTCCGTAGACGGTGGACAAGCCGAGGCCGGTGCCCGCGCCCGGCACCTCTTTCTTGGTTGAGAAAAACGGTTCGAAGATGCGCGCGAGGTTTTCAGGCGGAATGCCCTTGCCGGTGTCGGCCACGGTGATGCGCACGTAGCGCCCCGGCGGCACCGTTTCGGCGCCGAGCCGGGTGGGTTCGTTAAAGGTCTCGGCCGCGGTCGAGATGGTCAGGCTGCCGCCACCGGACATCGCATAGCCGGTCATGGCGTCGCGGGCATTGACCGCCAGGTTGATGATCATCTGGTCGAACTGGCCGGGGTCGACCCGCACCAGGCCGATGTCGCGGCCGTGCACCAGGCGGAACTCGATCGACTCGCCGATCAGGCGCGTGAGCAGGTGCGACATTTCCGTCAGCGCGTCGGTGACGTTGAGGTTGCGCGGCATCAACGGCTGCTTGCGCGAGAAGGCCAGCAGCTGGCGCACCAGGTTGGCGGCGCGGTTGGCGTTCTGCTTGATCTGCATGATGTCGGCGAAGCTGGGATCGCCGGCGGCATGGCGCTGCAGCAACAGGTCGCAGAAGCCGATCATGGCGGTCAGCAGGTTGTTGAAATCGTGGGCTACGCCGCCGGCCAGCTGGCCCATCGCCTGCATCTTCTGGGCCTGGGCGAACTGCACCTCCAGGTTCTTCTGCTCGGTGGTGTCGATCAGGTGCACCACCGCGCCTTCGATCTCGGCGCCGTCGCCGGCAGCGCCCGGGCTGAGCGGACCCAGGAAAACCGAGGCCTGGGCCCGGGCGGACCCGGCGTCGCCCAGCCGCACGTCGAGCTGGGCCGCCGGCAGCGCGCCGTCGATCACGCGTTCCAGCGCCGCGGCCAGGGTGGCACGGTCCTCGGGCACCAAGCGGTCGACCAGCGCCGCGCCGATCAGCTGCCCGCGCGGGCCGCCGACGAGGCCCTGGAACGCATCGTTGCAGTCGGCGATCAGGCCTTCGGCGTCGGTGATGGCGATGGCCACCGGCGCGGCGTTGAACAGGCCGCGGAAACGTTCGCCCTTGAAGCGGTCCGCCCCCGACCCGTTGGATTGGGCCGCGGACTCGTCGGCCTCGACCGCGCCGCCGCGCATGACCAGCGTCCGTGTGCGCGTGGTGCCGGCGTCGTCGAAGGCGCCCTGCAGCACCAGGGCCGAAAACGTCTCGCCCGCGGCGGTGCGGAACTGCACCTCTCCTAGCCATTCGCCCTCGAACTGTGGCTTGGCGGACCCGGCCAGCACCAAATCGAGCGGCGTGCCGATCAGCGCCTCGGGCTCCGCGCCCAGCCATTCGGCGAAACGCTGGTTGACGAAACGGAAGGCGCCGTCGACGTCGACCGAGTACAGGCCGGCCGGCAGCAGGAACAGGAAATCGGCGAGATCCTGGCGTTCCTGCGCCAGGATGTCGTTGATGGCGCGCCGGGCGGTGACGTCCTCGCCTTGCCAGACGCGCAGCTGAGGCAGCCCGGACAGGGGCGTCACGGCCAGGCGAAGCCATTCGGGGTCGGCGCCGGCGCCCGCCGCGTCGGGATCGAGCAGCGGAATCTCCACGTCGACCGCCGCGCCGGCGGTAAGGGCCTGACGCAAGCGGGCCACGCCGTCGAGCCCGTCGAAATCGCGCGCCGCGCGGCTTTCCAGCGCCGCCATCACGTCGCCGCGCGCGGCCAGCGCCTTGGCGGCAGCATTGCGATAGAGCACGGTACCGGTCGCATCGGTGATCAGGCGCGGACCGTCGGCGCGGTCGAACAGGCGGGCCAGCGCGGCGATGGCGTCGGCGGCCGGATCGGCGTGGCGGCCGGCCTGCCAGATGAAGACCAGCGCCGCGGACGCGGTGGCGGCCGACACCGCCGACAGCCAGGCGGTCCAGCCCGGCGCCAGCGGCGCGAACACCGAGCCCGCGGCCAGCGCGGCGGCGGCCAGCGCGCTGCCGACGGCCGCGGCCGCCCAGCCGTTGAGTCGCGATTCACCCGGTGCGCGCGTCGGCACGCAAGTTGCCCTTCAGCCGCATCACGTAGCCGATGATCTCGGCCACCGCCTTATAGTGCTCCTGCGGAATCTCCTGATCACTCTCGACCGCGGCGAACAGCGCGCGGGCGAGCGGCGGATTTTCCACCAGCGGCACGTCGTGGGTTTCGGCGATCTGTCGGATGCGCTTGGCGACGTAGTCGGCGCCCTTGGCCACCAGCACCGGCGCGGCCATCGTTTCCATGTCGTAGCGCAGGGCGACGGCGTAGTGGGTCGGGTTGGTGATGACCACGGTGGCCTTGGGCACGTTTGCCATCATGCGCTGGCGGTGGCGCTCCATGCGCAGCGCGCGGATGCGGCCCTTGACCTTGGGATCGCCCTCGCTTTCCTTGTGCTCGTCCTTGACCTCCTGCTTGGTCATCTTGAGCTTTTCTTTGTGCTGCCAGCGGGTGTAGGCGAGGTCGAGCGCGGCGATCAGCGTCATGGTGATGACGGTGAAGAACAGCACCATGACCAGGAGCTCGTGAATTTCCTTCAGCGTCTCGCCCAGGCTCTGGTCGATGATCTGGTCGGGGTGGCGCAGCGCCGGCACGACCATCGTCGCCAGCACCGTGACGATGATGGCGATCTTGGCCAGCGACTTGGCGGCCTCGACCAGCGACTGCGACGAGAACAACTGCCGCAGCCCGCTGATCGGGTTCAGCTGGCTCAGCTTGGGCATCAGCTTCTTGGGCGTGTAGAGGAACCCGTTCTGGCCGACGCTGGCCACCACCGCGGCCACCGCCAGCACGAACATCGGCAACGCCAGCAGCACCGCCACGCGCCACATCATCTGCAGAACGATGGTGGTCAGCCCCTCGACGCCGACATCCATGGTGTGCGGGCGCTCCAGGAACGCCCGCGCCAGGGCGAGGATGTCGCCGGCGACCCACGGCCCCATGGTGCCAACCACGATCAGCGCGGCCAGCAGCATCGCGACGTTGCCGATCTCGCGCGAGATCGGCACGTCGCCGTCCTCCTGGGCCTTGCTCAGCCTTCGCCCGGTCGGCTCTTCCGTGCGTGAGTCTTTATCCTCGGCCATTGAGGACCGTCGGCAGCAAGAGCGATTCCAGGCTGTTCTCGAAGTAGCCCAGGAACATCAGCATCATCGTCGGCAGCGAGATCATGAGGATCGCGAAGCCGATCAGGTTCTGCGCCGGCAGGGCGATGAAGAACACGTTCAGCTGCGGCGCCAGCCGCGCCAGGATGCCGTTGGCGGTCTGGAACACGATCTCGAACACCAGGAACGGCGCGGCCAGCTTCAGGCCCATCATGAACGCCTGGCCGAGCAGGGTGGTGGCCATGTTGAGCGCGTCGCCGGTGATGATCGGCCGGCCCGGCGTCAGCAACGAATAGCTGTCGGCCACCGCCATCAAGAGCAGGCCGTGCATGCCGGTGATGAACACCATGACCACGGCGACGATGTTGAGCAGGCCGACGACGATGGCGGTCTGCTCCTCCGACACCAGGTCGTCGACGAAGGCGTTGGTCAGGCCGGCGGCGGTCGAGATCATGTTGCCGGCCAGCTCCAGGGTCGACATGACGATCTGCACCAACCCGCCCAGGAAGCCGCCGATCAGCACTTCCATGCCGATCAGCGCCACTAATTCGGCCGGCGCGTCCGGCTGCGGCGGCAGGGTGTCCTGCACCAGGGGCAGCATCACCGCGGTGACGAGCAGGGCCAGCAGCAGACGGATGCGCGCCGGCATGTAGCCCGCCGAAACGCCGGGCATCAGCAGGAACACCACCGACAGGCGGGCGAACACCAGGAGAAAGTGGAAGACGTTGATGGCGAGCAGGTCTTGCAGCATGTGTTGCGCGCCTTGCCGCCCGCGCCGCGTGGTGCGCCGATCGGACGTCGTCAGCCTAGGCCGACGATCTTGTCCATCAGCCGATTGTTGAACTCGGTCAGCTCGCGCAGCATCCAGGGCAGGAACAGGATGATCGAGGCGAACACCGCGACGATCTTCGGGATGAACGTCAGCGTCATTTCCTGGATGTGCGTCAGGGTCTGGAAAATCGAGATGACCAGGCCGACCACCAGGCCCACCAGCAACACCGGCGCGGACACGAACAGCATCGTCTGCATGGTGTCCCGCGCGATGTCGAGCACCTCGATTTCGTTCATGGTGTGATCGCTCCCCGGGTCCCTTGGCGCGTTCCGAACGGCACCGCCGTCAGATCGGCATGCGCAGGATTTCCTGGTAAGCGCTGAGCACCTTGTCGCGCACGGCCACCACGGTCTCGAGGGTGTGTTCGGCGTTGGCGACCGCGGTGACGACATCCTTCAGGTCGGCCTCGCCGGCGATTTGTTTGAGGCTCAGTTCCTCGGCGGTGCGGCCGGTTTGCACGGCTTCTTTCAGGGAGTCGGTGACCATGGTGGCGAAAGAATCCTCGCTGCTGGCGGGCGTTGCAAGTGGCTTGCGGCCGGCCGCGGCGGCGTCAACCGCGCCGGCGGCCTGGCGATAGGCGTTCACCGCGCTGTTGAAATCGATGCTGGCCATGGCGTGCCCTCCGGGATCGGCTGAGAGACGATTACTTCAATAATTCCAACGTCTTGGCAACCATCTGCCGCGAAGTGGAAATGACGTTGAGATTGGCTTCGTACGAGCGCTGGGCCTCACGCATGTCCATCATCTCGATCAGCGGATTGACGTTGGGCACCAGCACGTAACCGGCGGCATTGGCGCCGGGATGGGTGGGGTCGTAGCGCGAGGACAGGTTGGACTGGTCGTTGAAGATTTTCTTCACTTTGACCGTGTCGGCCTCGAGTTCCTTGTCGAGCGCAGTGCGGAACGTGACGAGCTTGCGGCGATAGGGCTCCCCGCCCGGCACTTCGGCGGTGGAATCGGCATTGGCAAGGTTCTCGGAAATCACGCGCAGGCGCGTGGCCTGGGCCTTCATGCCGTGGGAGGCGATCTTGGAACTGATGCTGAGGTCGTCCATGGTTCGTGCCTGCCTCGATTACGCGCCGCCGCCGCGGCCCAGCGCCATCTTCAGCATCTTGACGTGCGACTGCATCATCTGGACGGCGGTGTTGTACTCGCTGCGGGTATCGCCCACCTTCTGCATCTGTTCCTCCAGCACCACTTCGTTGCCGTCGGGCGAGGCCTCGAACGACTTGAGCAGCGTGCGGGACCGGAACTGATCCTGCTCGGGGATGGTCCCCTTGAGGTGCTGGGCGTTGGTGCGCGCCACCTTCACCGGCGACACCTCGTCGCGCAGCATGTGCCGGAAATCGAGTTTCTTCAGGTCGCGCGGCTTGTAGTCGGGCGTATCGGCGTTGGCGACGTTCTCGGCCAGCACCTTTTGGCGCTGGGCCGCCCAGTTCATCTTGGTCATCGCCATGTTGAACAGCTTGAGCGCGCCAAGGTCCATGGTGCCGATCCTTTACCTGCCGCCGGCGCGATGTCGTGCCGGCGGGCCGCTGCGGTAGGCAAAATTCGCCGAGGAGTCTTAACAAGCGATGAATCCGTCCGGCCTGTGCGAAAAGGCCGAGAAAATGGGGATTCTCGCGGTTCGGACCGGCGCGGCTTAAGCCGTTGTTAAGCCCTGCCCGGCAATTCTTGCCGGGACTCGCACCACCCCCATTTCGGCCATCGACGGACCATGCCCGACAAACCCGTTCCCCGGCCCGGCGATATTCCGGACACCATCGCGGTGGCGCTGGAAGATCGCCCCGACGGCGCCGTGCCGATCGTCACGGCCAGCGGTCGCGGCCACCTGGCCGAACAGATTCTGGCGATCGCCTTCGCCAACGGGGTCAAAGTGCGCGAAGACGCTGACCTGGTTCGAATCCTGGCCGCGGTCGATGTCGACAGCGACATCCCGACCGAGGCAATCGCCGCGGTCTCGGAAGTGCTGGCTCACGTCTACCGGGCCAATGCAGCGATGTCGCCCGAACCCGCCGCCCCCACCCCGGAGACCGGCCATGCCTGATGACGTGATGTCCGCCCACGTGATGCCGGAGGCCGATCGCACCGAGCTCGAACGCGCGGTCGGCGAAATCGAGAAAATCCACGCCGTGCTGGGCGCTGCGCGCCGGCTGACGCAGGAAAACCGCGCGGTCGATCTGTCCGCGGTGGATGCCCGGCTGGGCGCGTTGTGCGCGCGCGTGGACAGCCTGCCCCGCGCCACCGCCCGGACGCTCAAGCCGGCGCTGACCGCGCTGGCCGACGAACTCGACCGCCTGGGCGAGGATCTGGCCGCGCGCTTCGGCGGGCTACCGTCGTTGGGCGATCTTGCCAGCGCCGGCGACGCCGCCGACGCCTACGGCTCGGCCACCAAGCATTTTCCCTGACATACAGCGGCTTTCGGCACGCCCCCCGGCCCATGGAACTCACCGACTACATCCGTTTCGTGTTGGCCCTGATCGTGGTGCTGGGCTTGATCCTGGCCATGACCTGGGCCCTGAAGCGCTTCGGCCTGGGCGCGGCCGGCGGCGGGCTGATATCGCGCCGGCGCCTGCGCACGGTGGAAACCGCGCTGATCGACGGACGCCATCGTCTGGTGCTGGTGCGCCGGGACGCGGTCGAGCATCTGCTGCTGGTCGGCCCCAACACCAGCCAGGTCATCGAATCCGGCATTGCGTCCGCGGCCGACGACGCCGCGGCGCCAGCCGCCCTTGCCCCCGCCACCCCCATTTCGTCCGACAGGACCACGCCATGACAAGCCTTTTGTCGCCGACACCGTCCATCGCCGCGGTTCCGCGCCGCGCCGCATTGGCCCCGCTGGCGGGCGTGGCTGTGCTGCTGGGTGCGGCGGTTCTCGCGCTGGGCCTGGTGGCCTACGCCGCGCCCGCGGCGGCGCAGTCGCTGACGCTGGACCTGGGCGAGACCAACGAAGGCACGACCACCGGTCGCATCGTTCAGTTGCTGATCTTGATGACGGTGTTGAGCCTGGCGCCGGCGATCGCGTTGATGGCCACCTCGTTCACGCGAATCGTCATCGTGCTCTCGATCCTGCGCCGGGCGCTGGGCACCAACACCGCGCCGCCCAATATCGTCGTCACGTCGCTGGCCATCTTCATGACCGCGTTCATCATGGCGCCGACCTTCCAGAACGCCTGGGACACCGGCGTGAAGCCCATGATCGACGGCGAGATCACCGAGGAAGTGGCGTTCGAGCGGGCGATGATG
>JANRJB010000393.1:0-7428 GCA_033764265.1 Rhodospirillaceae bacterium
CCGCCTTACGCCCAAAAGGCGATCCGGGCGCGCGACCGCAACCGACCCGACGTGGTGGCCAAGCTGGCGCTGCCGGTCCTGGTCAGCCGCGGCACCGAGGATTGGATCATCTCCGGCGAGGAGACGGCGCGGCTGGTGCAGGCGCTGCCGAACGCCGTCCAGTCGGTCTATGATGCCACCGGCCACATGCCGTTCGTCCACCACCCCGAACGCTTTAACACTGAACTGGCGGCGTTCGCGCGGATGCATTGGAGCCAGGCCGGGAGGCCGCAATGATCCTGCTGCAAACCCCGTGGTCGCCGACCGACCTGACCCAGGCGCGTGCGGCCCTGAGCCATGCCCGCCGCGCGATGACCGACGGCGGACCCGTGCTCGCGTTGCTGCCGCATGCTGACGATGATGGCGCCGTCGTATTGGAGGAGTCCGCTGTTACCGCGGCCTTGGCCGCGTTGGCCACGGCGCATGACCTGTACCTCGGCGGCTCCACCCTGGTGACGTGCGATGACGGTTTAACACGCACGGTCGGGTATCTGGTCGCGCCCGATGGTCGCGTGCTCTTGCGCACTCGCAAGATCCTGCCGGACGTCGTTGCCGGGTTCTCCGACACCACCGCCGAAACCTTCGCACCGGCCCGGGTTGCGGTGGTCAAGACCCCGCTCGGCCAGGTCGGACTACTGTGTGGCGAGGACGTGTTGGCGCCGCATCTTGTGCGCACGCTGATGGTGCGCGGCGCCGAGATCATCCTCAATCCGTCGCGGGAACTTGGCGACCACCTGCTCGGCATTCGCAACCTGGCGCGCGTCGCCCGCGCCTACGAGAACCTGTGTTACGTCGCCGCGGCCTCGCCGCGGTCTACAACCGTGAACGGCGGCGCGGTCACACTGCCGGCGGCCACCGGCCTCTATCCGTGGCAAGGACCGCCGCAGATGGCCGGCGCCGGGGATTCGTACGTCCGGGCGCCGGTCGACCTGGAGACCCTGCGTCAGCGCCGGTTGGGCCCGGCGCTCAACTTTCCCGCCATCGTGCGCATGAACCTCTACGCCGCCGGTTACGCGAACGACGCTGGCCCGGACCGCATCGCGCCCCGAACCCGTGCCGGCTGGATCGCCGAGGCCAAGGCCCGCGTCGCCGCGCAAGCCCGCCCGCCGCGCAAGGATGCCATCGATCTGTACGGCGTCATGGTCTGCCAGCATGTGGTGCATCAGTCCAACACGGTCGAGGAGCTGAACCCGAAGCACCACAAGAACCTCGACGACGCGTTCGCGCTGATCCGCCAGTACATGGGTCGCGCCACCAACATGAAACTCGCGGTGTTTCCGGAGTTCTTCACGACCGGTCCCGTCAGTCCGCTCGGCAACAAGCTCGGCCACATCGCCGACAAGATCGGCGTGACCTTTCCGGGGCCGGTGATGGACCGGGTGGCGAAGTTCGCCCAGGACACCAGGTGCTACATTGCCGGCGGCGTATTCGAGTACGACCCCGATTGGCCGCAGCGGTTCTTCAACACCGCGTTCATCTACGACGACCAGGGCAACCTGATCCACCGCTACCGCAAGATTCATTGCGGCGACGCCATGGGCTTTCTGCCCGACACCACGCCCGGCAGCGTCTACGACCAGTACGTCCAGAAATACGGCTACGAGCACTTGTTCCCGGTGGCCGACACGCCGATCGGCCGGTTGGCCACCGTGATTTGCTTCGATAACAACTTCCCAGAGACTCATCGCGCCATGGCCCGGCGTGGCGCCGAGGTCATCATCCATCCGACGTCCGAGCCCCACGGCGCCCACCGCCAGGGTTGGGACGCCGCGCGGCGCCTGCGGGCGTTCGAAAACACCGCCTACGTGGTGACCGCCGGCCACGGCGGCGAATATTTCCTGCCCGGCGCGGTGGTGCCCAGTGCGCGCGCCCGCGGCTATTCGAAGATCGTCAACTTCGACGGGTCGATCCAGGCCGAAGCCGACACGGACGGCCAGGTGCCGCTGGCCGGTGTCATCGACTTGCGCGCCTTGCGTCGGGCCCGCGCCGACGTTCAAGCCAATCTGATGATCTGGGATGAACCGGCGGTTTACGCCGCCGAATACGCGGCTTCGACGCGCGGTCTGCCCAACAACCTGTGGCCCGATGACCCGCTCGGCAATCCTTACGCCGGCAGCGCGCAGATCAAGAAGGTGATCGCCGCATACCTGAAAGAGGGCATCTTTGCCTCACCCGACTCCGCCGACGCTGCTTACCCTGCCAAGGCGGCGGAGTAGGCCGGGGCCCGTTTCAGCCGTTGCGGTAGATTATTCTACGCTAGCGAGAAGCGTAGGAAATTCATCCACGCGACGGCGGAAAAGTCCGCTTCCAAGAAATAGTCTTTCTCCCACCCTAACCGCGGGGTTTACCACGCGTCCTGACACACGCCACGTCATCAGGACTGCGACATGCCGCCCGCCAGCGTCATCGACTTCTCCGCCGCCGTACGTGCGCCCCGGTCAGCCGGGCGCGTGGTGCTGGCCGGCGCCGGTGCGGGCGAGGCGGGCCTTCTCACGCTCGCGGCCCGCGACGCGCTGAAGGCCGCCGACGTCGTGCTGTACGACGACCTGGTCGATCCGTCCGTCCTGGCGTTGATCCCCGCTCACGTCGAGCGCTTGGCGGTCGGCAAACGCGCCGGGCAGCCGTCGACGCCCCAAGGCGAGATCGTTGCCGCGTTGATCGGCCATGCCCGCGCCGGGCGTTCAGTGGTTCGGCTCAAGGGCGGCGATCCGTTCATCTTCGGTCGCGGCGGCGAGGAAACCGAGGCCCTGGCGGCTGCCGGCATCGCGGTCGAGATCATTCCCGGCATCACCGCGGCCCTGACCGCGGCGGCCTCCGCCGGCATTCCACTCACTCATCGCGGCGTCAGCACGGCGGTCAGTCTGGTCACGGCGGTGACCCGCGATGGCGAATTGCCCGATCTGCGGGGACTTGCCGGGCCCAATCGCACGCTAGTCGTTTACATGGGCCGCGACGCTGCGGATCGCGTCGCCGCGGCGTTGATTGCCGATCGCGTGCCCGCCGAAACATCGGTTGCAGCCATCGAGAACGCCGGGCGCTCTTCACAGCGCGTGGCGGTGGCGACGCTGGAAACCCTGGCGACAACGCTCGCCGTGTTGGCGCCGACCGGACCAACCCTGCTGATCGTCGGCGCGGTTGTCGACCACCGCATCGCTACGTCGCCACCGGCCGGAACAGAGCCGCTGCCCGCCGACCTCTATTTCGCCCACGGTTGAAACGCGAGGCCATCACATGAGCAAGATCGTCACTGCCAATCTGCTACTGACCGGCGAGGTCGTGTATCTGACGCCCGCGCGCCGGTGGAGCCCGCATTTCGAAAACGCCGTGCGTTTTTCCTCGCGCGAGGACGAAGAGCAGCTTCTGGCCATCGCGGCCGAAGCGGTGCGCAAGAATGCGGTCGTCGACGTGACAACCATCAGCCTGGCTGAAACCGGCGCCTCGCCGGTGCGACTGCGCGAGCGGATCCGGGCGCTCGGCCCCACCGTTCATCCGCAGTTCGCGCGCCGTGGCGTTCCGGCAGCGGCTTAGGCGGGCCGAATGCGATGTACGTCTACGACTCTTTTGACCAGGCGCTGGTCGATCAGCGCGTGGACGAGTTCCGCGATCAGGTCGCGCGGCGGCTGGCAGGCGAGCTGACCGAGGATCAGTTTCGACCCCTGCGGCTGATGAACGGCCTGTACTTGCAACTGCACGCCTACATGCTGCGGGTGGCGATCCCCTACGGTACGTTGTCGGCCGACCAGATGCGCGCGCTCGCCGACATCGCCGACACCTACGATCGCGGCTACGGCCACTTCACCACCCGGCAGAACATCCAGTTCAACTGGATCAAGCTGAACCAAGCCCCCGATGTGCTGGCTGATCTGGCCGCAGCACAGCTTCACGCCATTCAGACCAGCGGCAATGTCGTGCGCAACGTCACCGCCGACCACTTCGCCGGTGTGACCGCCGACGAGGTCGACGATCCGCGCGTGACCGCCGAGATTCTGCGCCAGTGGTCGACACTGCATCCGGAATTTTCGTTCCTGCCGCGCAAGTTCAAGATCGCGGTCATCGCCTCGGCCGCCGACCGCGCCGCCATGCGGTTTCACGACATCGGGCTGCGCGTGGTCAGGCTGTCCGACGGCGGCCTGGGTTACGACGTGTATGTCGGCGGCGGCATGGGCCGCACCCCGTTTGTGGCGCCGCTGTTGAAGACAGGCCTGCCCGCGCCGGAACTGCTGTCGTATCTCGAGGCGATCATGCGGGTCTACAACCGCTATGGCCGCCGCGACAACATTTACAAGGCGCGCATCAAGATCCTGGTCAACGACCTCGGCGTCGAAAAATTCGCATCCGAGGTCGAGACCGAATGGGCCGATTTGCGGACCCAGGGCGTCAACCTGCCGGCAGCGGAAGAAACCCGCATCCGCCGTTTCTTCGCGCTGCCGGGGTACGACGGCGACCCCGCCGGAGCCGCGGCACTGGCGGCCGCGCGCGCTGCCGACCCTGTGTTGGACGCCTGGGCGCGCACCAATCTGCATCCGCACAAAGTGGCGGGTTTCGCCATTGTCACCGTGTCGCTCAAGCCCTTTGGCGGCATTCCCGGCGACGCGACCTCGGCGCAGATGCGCGCGGTCGCCGACATCGCCGACCGCTTCAGTCTGGGTGAGATTCGCGTCACCCACGAACAGAACCTGGTGTTGCCCCACGTTCGCGCCGCCGAAGTGCCGCAAGTCTTCACTTCCTTGGTCAAAGCCGGGCTCGGCACGCCCAATGCCGGGCTGATCAGCGATATCATCGCCTGCCCGGGGCTCGACTACTGTGCGCTGGCCAATGCCCGCTCGATCCCCGTGGCGCAGCGCATATCCGAGCGCTTCGCGGACCTCGCCACGCAGCACGACATCGGCCCTCTCAAGATCAAGATTTCGGGCTGCATCAATTCGTGCGGCCATCATCACGCCGGGCACATCGGCATCCTGGGCGTGGAGAAGAATGGCGCCGAGCTGTACCAGATCATGCTGGGCGGCTCCGGCGCCGAGGACGCCGCCATCGGCGGCCTGCTCGGTCCGGGCTTTACGCCCGAAACCGTGGTCGACGCTGTGGCCACCGTGGTCGCCACTTATGTCGAGCAGCGCCGGCCAGGTGAGACGTTCCTGGCCGCGGTGCGCCGCCTGGGCCCAGCCCCCTTCAAGGAACGGCTCTATGGCCCTCGTTGACCGCACTGGTCCGATCCTCGACCGCTGGGTCGCGGTGACCGACGCCGAGCCGATCACGCCGCGAACATCGGTGATTGTCACGCCAAAGCGTTTGAACGCCGAAGGCGAGGCGCTGTTCCGCACCGGCGCGCAGATCGGCGTGTTCCTGCCGTCCGACGCCAAGATCGAGGACCTTGCCCAAGTCGCGGCGCGTCTCGGCCTGATCGGCCTGCGCTTTGCCGCCATGAAAGACGGCCGACCTTTCACGCTTGGGCGCATCCTGCGCACGCGGATGGCGTTCAAGGGTGAACTGCGTGCCGTCGGCGAGATCATCCCCGATCAGGTGCCGTTCCTGGTGCGGTGCGGATTCACGACCTTCGAGGTGCCCGAAGCCTTCAGCATGCCGGCCATGCGGCGTGCCTTGTCGTACTACGCTCACCACTACCAGCGCCCGGCCGCGAACGATCGACCCGTTTTCGAGTTGCGGCGCGCAGGCGGGCCGCACCCATGAGCGGCGTGCTGCACCGCCGACTGGCGCTATTGCGCTGGCAGTACGGCGCCTTGCCGGCGGATTCCCTCGTCGCGGCACTCTCTCGTCAGGAGTTTCCAGGCCGTATCGCGCTGGTGTCGTCGTTCGGCGCCGAGTCAGCGGTGCTCCTGCACATGATCGCGGCCGTGGATCGTGGGCTCGACGTGGTGTTCCTCGACACCGGCAAGCTGTTCGGTGAGACCCTGCGCTATCGCGACCGCCTGATCGACCGCCTGGGCCTGACCAACGTCAGGACGATAACGCCCGATCCGGCTGCGTTGGCCGCGCGCGATTCGGACGGAACCCTGTGGTCGAAGAACCCCGACGCCTGCTGCGCCATGCGCAAAGTCGAAACTTTGGCCCGGGCGCTGGCGCCCTACGATGCCTGGTTCAACGGCCGCAAGGCGTTCCAGGGCGGCGCGCGGGCGGGGCTGGACACTATCGAGATCGCCGACGGCCGCTTCAAAATCAACCCGCTGGCCGGCTGGACCCGCACCGATATCGACCGCTACTTCGCCGATCATGATTTGCCGCCGCATCCCCTGGTGCCCGATGGGTACCTGTCGATCGGCTGCATGCCCTGCACCACGCGCGTGACGCCGGGCGAGGATCAGCGCGCCGGGCGCTGGCGCGGCACGCCGAAAACCGAATGCGGCATCCACCTGCCGAGCCTTAAACCCGCGGCGTAAAGCCCAAACACAGAACGCGCGTCATGACTCATCTAGCGCCCATCGCCACGCCATCTGCGGCGGCTTTTCCGTATGCCACGCATTTCGCGCGCCGGCTCGACGGCTTGCGCCGGGCCGGGACCTACCGCCACTTCGCCCGCCTCAGTCGCATTCCCGGCGCCTGGCCGCGCGCGCTGTGGCATGGCGAGACGGGTCCGAAGCCGGTGACCGTTTGGTGCTCGAACGATTACCTCGGCATGGGCCAGCATCCGACCGTGACCGAGGCCATGGCCGCCGCCGCCCGGGCCGAAAGCGCCGGCGCCGGCGGCACGCGCAACATCGCGGGCACTCACGTTGTCCACGCCGAACTGGAAGCCGAACTGGCCGCATTGCACCGCAAGCCGGCCGCCCTGCTGTTCACGTCTGGCTATCTCGCCAATCTCGGTGGCCTGTCGGCGCTGGCGCGCAGCCTGCCGGACTGCGTGGTGTTTTCGGACGCGCGCAATCACGCCTCGATGATCGCAGGCATCGGCGCGGCCAAGGTCGACAAGCGCATTTTCCGCCATAACGACCTGGCCGACCTCGAAGCGCAACTCCGCGCGGTGCGCTTGGGCCGACCGAAGATCATCGCCTGCGAGTCGGTCTACTCGATGGACGGCACGTTCGGCGCCCTTGGTGAAATCGCGACGCTCGCCAAACGCTACGGCGCGCTCACCTACGTGGACGAGGTTCACGCCGTCGGGCTGTATGGACACAACGGCGGCGGGCTGATCGACCACCTGGGACTGCAGGCTGAGATCGACATTGTCCAGGGCACGTTAGCCAAGGCGTTCGGCGTGGTCGGCGGCTACATCGCCGCTTCGGCCGACATCGTCGACATTGTGCGCAGCTTCTCGGGCGAATTCATTTTCACGACCGCGCTGCCGCCGCCGGTCGCCGCCGCCGCGCTGGCCGCCGTGCGCACCGTGCGCGGGGCAGGCGCCCTGCGCGCGCGCCACCAGGACCGTGAGTGGCG
>JANRJB010000408.1:0-4650 GCA_033764265.1 Rhodospirillaceae bacterium
ACCGCGGCCGCGATCACCGACGCCCTGGCCGCGCGCGGCCTGAACGATCTGGACTGGCGGGTCTGCTACCAAAGCCGGCTGGGACCGATGTGGCTGGGCCCGCACCTGGAGGACGAGATCCGCGCCGCCGGCGCCGATAAAATCGGCGTGGTGGTCGTGCCGATCGCCTTCGTGTCCGAGCACCTGGAAACCGTGGTCGAACTAGACGACACGATGCGCGTGCTGGCGACCGAGTCCGGCGTAACGGCCTACGCGCGCGTGCCCGCCGTCGGCGTGGCCCAGGCCTTCATCGACGGCTTGCGCGAACTGACCGAAGCCGCCGCCTGCGGCGAACACGTGCACTGCCATGGCGGGGCGCGCCTGTGCCCGCGCCGCTTCGCCCTCTGCCCGCACGCAGGCTAGTGGTCCGATTCCAACATTCGCATCCCGGTTCAGGGCGCAATCCTGCGAATGTTGGAATCAAAGGACCACTAGAAATACATGATTCGAGTGGAGCTTTGGATTTGACATTCGCTTCTCGGTTTCGCTGCAAAGGGGGATGCGAATGTCAAATCCGCTCCACTAGCGCCGTGCCAATCAGCCGACGCACGGCTTTGGGCACGATGGCGGCGGCCTCGGCGGCGAATGCGACATCACCAACATTGGCGGCGGAGTCCATCATGAAGGTCTACGAGATCGGCGACACGTCGAAGGGCCTGGCGCTGCGCATGGCTGAACGCCCGGTGCCCACGCCCGGCCACGGCGAAGTGCTGTACCGCATCCGCGCCACCGGACTGAACGCCCGCGACATGACGTTGCTGTTGGGCTTGGGCCGAACGCCCGGCCCGCAGGATCGCATTCCGCTGATGGACAACGCCGGCGAGGTGGCCGCCGTCGGCCCCGGCGTGACGCGCGTGGCGGTCGGCGACCGCGTCGTGATGACGCACTACTGGCGCTGGCTCGACGGCGAATGGGACGTGGCGATGTCGCGCGACGACTTCGCCGGCACCCGCGACGGCTTCCTGGCCGAGTACGTGGTGGTGCCCGAAGCGCCCTTGATCAAACTGCCGGACGACATCTCGTTCGAGCAGGCGAGCACGCTGCAAAGCGCCGGCCTGACGGCGTGGAACGCGGTGGTCGAGGCCGGCCGCGCGCGGGCCAGCGACACCGTGCTGACGCTCGGCACCGGCGGGGTGTCGGTGTTCGGCCTGCAGTGGGCCAAGATGCTGGGCGCGCGGGTGATCATCACGTCGTCGAGCGACGCCAAGCTGGAGCGCATGAAGGCCCTGGGCGCCGACGTGACCATCAACTACCGCACCACGCCCGACTGGGCGGCGGCGGTTATGGCGGCGACGGACGGGCGCGGCGCCGACATTGTGCTCAACACCGTCGGGCTGTCGGAGATGCAGGCCTGCCTGATGTCGTGCGCGTCGGGCGGGCGCGTGATGTACATCGGCGCCAACTCGGTCGCCGCCGACCGCAAAGCGCCCGCGCCGACCAGCCTGTCGAGCCTGCCCAACCTGATCATCAAGGACCTAACCATCAAGGGCATCGTCGTCGGCAGCCGGCGCATGTTCGAGGATCTGCTGACGGCCATGAGCCGCAACCGCATCGCGCCGGTGATCGACCGGGTCTACGCGTTCGACGAAGCCGCCGAGGCGGTGCGCTACATGCAGAGCGGCGAGAAGGTCGGCAAGGTCGTCATCCGCGTCGGCTGAAACCCGCGCCGACGGCGCAGCGGCATGATCGTGCTGCAGCGCAAAAGTCGATTTATCGCGCGAGATCAAGCCTTTACGCCCGCCTCCTGCAAATACAGGCAAAATACAGGGGAACACCGCAAAAAACCGTTTTAAATCAATTGCTTCGAATTGTGGCAAACTTCAATGGGGTCAGAGTAAATTGCTCCGAGCAATTTACTCTGACCCCATTGCAAACACCGGGCGGGTGCCGCAGCGCGCGATCCAGCCGCCGAGATTCGGAAATGAGTCGGCGGCGATCCCCATCGACATGATCCAGCCGACCAGCATGAACAGGTGGGTGTCGGCCAGCGTGTAGTCGCCGAGTAGGTAAGGCCGATCGCGCAGTGCGGCATCGACGATCGCAAGACAGGCCATCACGTCGACGCGGGCCGCGACTTCACCGCCTGGGTATCGTGCCGCCGCGTCGCGCGAGCCGTCCTCGACTGCGCCTGCGGTGCCGGCCGGGAGCGCCGCCGACAGCCGCCCGGCCGCTTCGGCGAGCGTCACCGAACTCCACACAATCCATTTCATCGCTTCGCCGCGCCGCGGACCCGGCGGCGGATACAAGCCGCGCGCAACGCCGAAGGTCTCGCCGAGATAAAGCGTGATCGCGGCCGACTCCCAGATCACGGTGCCGTTGTGCACGATCACCGGCACGCGGCCGTTGGGGTTGAGCGCCAGGAACCCCGCAGTGCGGGTGTCCCCCTTGGCGATGCTCACCTCGATGCGTTCGCATGCCACGCCGAGTTCGCCGATCACGGCCGCAGTCACGCTCGCCGTCGACATCGGCGCGAAATAGAACCTCAGGCTCATCGCCGCCACTCCCACCTTGCGAAGGCGCGGGCGTAACGCGGGACCATGGCGCGGTCCAGCCCATCGGCGTGTGTCTTTGAAATGCAACTCATTCTGATTTGCTATTGACGCGCCGCCCACGGCCCCATTATGCAACTGCGAGTGATTCGCACTTGCATAAAAGGGGAGCTGACGGATGTTCGCACTTCGGATGGTGGCGCCGGCCGGAACCGTGTTGGCGTTCAATGCCTTGGTCTGGAGCACGCTGGGTACCCGCGCCAGCCTGGCCGAGGCCGCCGAAAGCGCCCCGCCCGCGCCCAGCGCCGAAACAGCCACCCTGGAACAGTCCGCGGCCGCGGTGGAGGAGATCATCGTCACCGGGCGGGCGCGCCAGCTTTACCGCGTCGACGAGACCGCGGTGGGCAAGGTGCCGGCCGACCGGCTCGACATTCCCCAGTCGGTGCAGATCATTTCCCGCCAGATTATCGAGGACCAGGGCGCGCGCGAGGCCACCGACCTTTACCGCAATATCGGCGGCGTCACCTTCTTCAGCTACGCCGGAGTCACGTTCCGCGGCTTCCGCCAGGAAGAAATCTACTACGACGGCCTGCGCGGCGACCCCTACATCGGCTTCTCGGTGCCTCAGCTGTTCAACGTCGAGCGGGTCGAGGTGCTGAAGGGCCCGGCCGGCATGCTGTACGGCCCCGGCGCGCCGGGCGGCCTGATCAATTACGTCACCAAGACACCCGGCGATTCGTTCGCGGCGACCGCGGCGGCGGTGGCGGGCAACCATGACCGTTGGGGCGCCTCGGGCGAGGCGACCGGGCCGCTCGGCGACGGCACCGCCGTACGCGCCGGCGCGTTCTTCGAGCGGCAGGAGCCGTTCCGCGCCAACACGCGCGACAAAACCTTCCTGCTGGACGGCGGACTGAGCCACCGCTTTGGCGATGCGAACGAGGTTCTGCTGTCCACCGGGGTCATCGACAAAAAGCTGCGCGCCAACCGCCTGCGCGGCGTGCCGGTGGACAACGCCGGCAACTTCCTGACCGACATCCGTTGGAACCACAACGAACCGACCGACTTTCTCAATCTTGAATCAAAGTATGTGCAGGGCCGCGTTGAGTCGGCGCTGTCGTCCGCGCTGACGGTCGACGCCACCGTGCGCTATATCGATTCGAACGAGGCGCAGCAGTATCACGAGCCCTTGGGCCTGATCGATGCCGACCGCGACGGGCGCATCGACACGACCCGGCGCGAGTTCCGCGACCAGGAGCGCGGCACCCGCACCTGGTCGGCCGGCGCCAACGCCGTGGTCCGCACCGATTTGGGCGGCATGGCGCACACCTGGCTGACCGGCGCCGACTGGACCCGGCAGGTCGAGGACTTCCGGGGCCGCACCGCCACGACCGTCGCGCGCGGCGGCCCGGTGCCTGACCTGAGCCTGTTTGATCCCGTCTACGGCCGGACCTCGGCCGCCGACTACGGCCTTGGCGCCATTGCGTTCCGCGTGACCGAGACGCTCGCGCGCCGCTGGGGCGTCTATCTTCAGGATCAGGCCCAGGTCACCGACACCGTCCAACTGCTGGCGGGCGTGCGCTTCGACCGGTTTTCGGACGTCGATCGCGTCGCCAACCGACGCTTCAGCGACGAGGACGTCACGTTCCGCGTCGGCGCGATCTACCAGCCGCGCACCGACGTGTCGCTCTACGCGAACTACAGCGAGGGCTTCGAGCCCCAGAGCGTGGCCAATCAGACCCCGCTGGCCGGCGGTCCGTTCGCGCCGCAGGCCAGCCGCCAGGTCGAGGCGGGCATGAAGACCGCGCTCGACGACGGGCGCATCCAAGCCTCGGCGGCAGTCTACCAGATCGTCCGCCGAAACCTTTTGCAGACCGACCCCGCCGGCGACATCTCCGACGGCGTCAACGACCTGATCGCGCTGGGCAAAGTGCGGAGCCGGGGCTTCGAGGTCGAGACCGTGACCGACCTGACCGACGACTGGGTGTTGACCGCCAACTACGCCTACAACGACACCAAGACCGTGCGCTCCACCGGCGCCAATCTCGGCAATGCCGTCGGCACGCGCTTCGCCAACGCGCCCAGGCACCAGGCGGGGCTGTGGACCCGGCATCAGTTCGCGGCG
>JANRJB010000433.1:0-15001 GCA_033764265.1 Rhodospirillaceae bacterium
GCCGCGCTCGCGCCGATCACCACCCGGATCAAGCTGATTCCCTCGGTCACCAACCTGTCGCTGCATCCGGCGGTGGCCGCGCGCATGGCCGCGACCATCGAGGCCGTGGCGCCGGGCCGCTTCGGCCTCAATATCGTCTCGGGCTGGTACAAGGACGAATTCCTGCAGATGGGTCTGTGGCCCGGCGACGTGCATTACGAGAAACGCTACGACTACGCCGACGAGTATGTAACGATTCTCCGCGACCTGTGGTCGACCGGACGATCGAACTTCAAGGGCGCGTACTTCACCATGAACGACGCCGAGATCAAGCCGGTGCCATCCACTTTCATTCCGCTGGTCTGCGCGGGCCAAAGCCCGCGCGGGGTCAAGTTCACCGCCGAGAAGGGCGAGCGCAATTTCGTCATCGCCGGCGGCAACATTGGCGACATTGAGGCCGACATCCGCAAGTTCAAGGAGATCACCTCGTCGCTGCAGGCCACCGCCAAGCCGCTGGGCCGTTCGGTCGGCACCATCGCCCTGTTCAACGTGATCGCCGCCGACACCGACGCCGCCGCCCAGAAGCGCTTCGATCACATCGTCGCCGGTGCCGACGAAAAGGCCATCGCCCGGCTGGTCGGCCAGGCCGAACTCGACAAGTCCGAGGGCATGTCGGCCAGCCTGAAACGCAAGTCGATGTTCATGGGTCTGCCGACCCTGGTCGGCTCGCCGGCCACCGTGGCCAAGTACCTCGACCGCATCTACGCCGAGGCCGGCGTGGCGGCTTGCATGTTCGCCTTCCCCGACTTCGTCAAGGACCTGGACGATTTCGGCACGCAGATCCTGCCGCGGCTCGAATCGCGCGCGGCCCACGCCTGAGGTCGCCATGGCCAACGCGTTGACGGCATCGCCGGCCTGGCAGGCCCTGAGCCGCCACGCCGAAAGCGCCGCGCGGGGGCATCTGCGCGAACTGTTCGCCGCCGACCCGGGCCGCTTCGCCGCGTTATCGCTTCGCCATGGCCCACTGCTGGTCGATCTGTCGAAACAGCGGGTCACCACGGAAACGCTCGCGCTGCTGATCGGCCTGGCCCGCGCCCGCGGCGTGGAGCAGGGGCGCGCGGCGATGTTCGCCGGCGCGCGCATCAACGCGACCGAGCACCGCGCCGTGCTGCACGTGGCGCTGCGCAACCGTGCCGACCGGCCGATGCGCGTGGACGGCGTTGACGTGATGCCCGAGGTGCGCGCGACGCTCGCCCGCCTCAAGGCGTTCAGCGACCGCGTCGCCGACGGCAGCTGGACCGGCGCCTCGGGAAAGCCGATCCGCCACATCGTCAATATCGGCATCGGCGGCTCGCACCTGGGGCCGATGTTCGCCGCCGACGCGCTGGCCGGCTACCGCCGGCCGGGCGTCAGCATCGCCTTCGTCTCCAATCCCGACCGCGCCCAGATCGACGACGTGCTGGCCGCCTGCGATCCGGCCGCAACCCTGTTCGTGATCGCCTCGAAAACCTTCACCACCGTCGAGACCATGAGCAACGCGGCCATCGCGCGGGCGTGGATCGCCGACGCGTTCGGCGAGGCGGCCATCGCCCGACACTTTGCCGCCGTGTCCACCAACCTGAAGGCGGCGGCCGCGTTTGGGATTCCAGAAGCCAACGTGTTCCCGATGTGGGACTGGGTCGGCGGGCGTTACTCGCTGTGGTCGGCGATCGGTTTGCCGGTGATGCTGGCGTGCGGTTTCGACGCCTTCAACCAGCTCCTGGACGGCGCGCACGCCATGGACCGGCATTTTGAGTCCGCGCCGCTTGCGCAGAACTTGCCCGCGCTCTTGGCGCTGATCGGGGTGTGGAACATCAATTTCCTGGGCTGTGACGCGCTGGCCGTGCTGCCCTACGACCATCGGCTCAAGCTGTTGCCGGCCCACCTGCAGCAGCTCGACATGGAAAGCAACGGCAAGAGCGTGACGCTCGCCGGCGACGCCGTCGGATGCGCCACCGGGCCGATCGTGTTCGGGGCCGGCGGATCCGACAGTCAGCATTCGTTCTTCCAGCTGTTGCACCAGGGCCCGCGCATCGTTCCGTGCGACTTCATCGTCGCGCTGAAGGGGCCGGCCGGTTTCGACGCCAGCCGCGACCTCCTGGTCGCCAACGCCTTCGCCCAGACCGAGGCCCTGATGAACGGGCGCACCGCCGCCGATCTGGCGTCGACGCCGCCCGCGCTCAAACCGCATCGCGCCTTCACCGGCAACCGGCCGACCACGACCATCGTGCTTGATGAGCTGACGCCGTCCTCGCTCGGCCAACTGATCGCGCTTTATGAGCACAAGGTCTTCGTCCAGGGGCTGATCTGGGGCGTCAATTCCTTCGACCAGTGGGGCGTGGAACTGGGCAAGGAACTGGCCACGGCGCTCGGTCCGGCGTTGGCGGGCGCGGCCGCGCCGGTGGGCAAAGACACCTCCACCTCAGGACTTGTGGCCGCCTATCTCGAAGCCAAGCGCCGCAGCGTCTGATTCCGTCAGCGTTTGAAACCGGGCGCCGTTCGGGTGTAGACCTGACGCGCGATGACCATCCGCCTTCTGCCGCCCAATCTTGTCAATCAGATCGCCGCCGGCGAGGTGGTCGAACGCCCGGCGTCCGTGGTCAAGGAACTGGTCGAGAACGCCATCGACGCCGGCGCCACGCGCATCGACATCGTGCTGAACGACGGCGGCAAGTCGCTGATCGTGGTCACCGACAACGGCAGCGGCATGAACGCGCGCGACCTGGAGGTGGCGGTCGAGCGTCACGCCACCTCGAAGCTGCCGTCCGACGACCTCTTGGAGATCGCTCACCTGGGCTTCCGCGCCGAGGCGTTGCCGGCGATCGGTTCGGTGGCGCGGCTGACCGTCACCAGCCGCACGGCCGAGGCCGAGTCCGCCTGGTACATGATGGTCACCGCCGGCGCCAAGCAGGGCCCGGTGCCGACGCCGCATCCGCGCGGCACCCGGGTCGAGGTGCGCGACCTGTTCTTCGCCACGCCGGCCCGGCTCAAGTTCCTCAAGGCCGTGGCGACCGAGCTGTCCTACGCCATCGACGTGGTGGAACGTCAGGCGATGGCCCATCCGGAAATCGCCTTCACCGTCACCGCCGACGGCCGCACCCGGCTCAACCTGCCGGCCGGCTTCGCCCAGGGCGACCTGTTCGACGTGCACCTGGAACGCTTGACGGCGATCCTGGGCAAGGACTTCGGCGCCAATGCCGTGCCGGTGGCGGCCGAGCGCGAGCAGTTCCGCATCTATGGCTACGTCGGCCTGCCGACGCTCAATCGCGGCAACGCGCTGGCGCAGTACCTGTTCGTCAACGGCCGGCCAGTGCGCGACCGGTTGCTGCAGGGCGCGGTGCGCGCCGCCTATCAGGATTTCCTGGCCACAAATCGCCATCCATATGTGGCGATCTTCATCGACGCGCCGCGCCGCGAGGTCGACGTCAACGTCCACCCGGCCAAGGCGGAAGTGCGCTTCCGCGACGCCGGCCTGGTGCGCGGCATGATCATCGGCGCCATCCGCCACGCGCTGGCCGAGGCCGGGCACCGGGCCGCGACCACCGTGGCCGACGCCGCGTTGGGGGCGATGCAGCCCGGTATTCGCCCGACAGGTGCCCCGACCTGGGGCGGGCGACCGTTTCTGGCGCGACCGGCGCAGGGCTATGGCGCGGCGCAGGCGCTGCAGGGGCCGCTTGCGTATCCGTCCGAGGCTTTGCCCTATTCGCCGGCGGGCTTGAGCGAGCCGCCGTCGCTGTTCACGTCAGCGCCGTCGGCGCGCGCGGTCGAGGCGCTCGACACCGCGGCCGATGCGGCGCCCGACTTTCCGCTCGGCGTGGCGCGCGGGCAACTGCACGAAACCTATATCGTCGCGCAGACCGCCGACGGCATCGTCATCGTCGACCAGCACGCGGCGCATGAGCGGTTGTTGTACGAGCGCATGAAGCAGGCGCTGGCCGGCAGCGGCGTGGCGCGCCAGATTCTGCTGATCCCCGAGGTGGTGGAACTCGACGAGGCGGCGGCCGAACGGCTGTTGGCGCGCGCGGCCGAGTTGGCCGAGCTGGGTCTGGTGGTCGAGCCGTTCGGCGCCGGGGCGGTGGCGGTGCGCGAGGTGCCGGCCCTGCTGGGCGGCGGCGGCGCGGGCGGCGATGTGGCCGGCCTGGTGCGCGACCTGGCCGACGACCTGGCGGCCTGGGACGAGACCCTCAGCCTGAAAGATCGCCTTGCCGACGTCTGCGGCACCATGGCCTGCCACGCCGCGGTGCGCGCCGGCCGGCGGCTCTCGGGCGCCGAGATGAACGCGCTTCTGCGCCAGATGGAAGCCACCCCCAATTCCGGCCAGTGCAACCACGGCCGACCCACCTACGTCGAACTCAAACTCTCTGACATAGAACGACTATTCGGTAGAAAATAGGGCCGTACCCTAATTAAAACTAGGGTACGACCCTGATTTTAAGGACTCAGTCATGCTGGCGGAAGCGTGGCGGTATTGGACGGCGTTCGCGCCGGCGCGGGTGCGGCGGTTTGGCTACCTCGCACGGCTGGTGGCGCTCGAGTTCCGCGCCCGGCGCTGCGCCGCCGCCTGGGCCCCGCATCTGGCCGCCTGCCGCCGGGCGATCCTGACGGCCGCCGATCACTGCGCGCGCCGCGACCTGTGCCTGATCGTCGGGTCCGGGCTCCTGCTGGACGTCCCGCTGGCCGAGCTGGCCGCGCGTTTCGGTCGCGTGATGCTGGTGGACATGTTCCACATGCCCCAGGTGCGCCGCCAGGTCCGCCCGTTCAAGAACGTCAGACTGCTGTCGGGCGACGTGACCGGCATGTTCCAGATGATGAAGGACGGCAAGGTGCCCGGCCCCCAGGCCGGCGGCCCGGAACTGCCCGCGCCGCCGGCGCGCATTCCGCACCTGACGGAGGCCGATCTGGCGGTGTCGTGCAACTGCCTGACCCAGCTGGCCGGACCGTTCGTCGCGCACCTCGAGGCCACGCGCGGGTTCAGCGACCTCGACTCCGATAAGCTCGCCTACCAGATCATGGAGCACCACGCCCGCGCCTTCGCCGAGGCCGCGCCGGACGTGGGGATGATCATCAGCGACGTCGAGCGCTATGAATTCGCCAAGGGCGAGGTCGCCCGCCGCATCGACCTGCTCAAGGCCTACACGCTGCCGCCGCCGCTCAACCCCGCGCTGTCGGAGGAGTGGGACTGGCTGATCGCTCCGGCCGGGGAAGAGGGCCCTGACGACATCGAGCACCTGGTCGAAGCCAAGCTCTACACCCGCGACGCGCTGCCGGCCGCCGCGCCGCCGCCCGACTCAGCCCTGAGCTAAGCATCGGCCTGCATGAACAGCACGCGGGCGCGGCCATAGCGGCGTTCGTCGATTGGCGCAAGGCCCGCCACCGCGAGCACGGGTTCGTCGTCGCCCTGTTCCACCACCACCAGCGCGCCGGGCCTGAGCCAGCCCATCGCGACCAGCGAACCAAGCGCCGGGGCGGCAAGACCGGCGCCGTAGGGCGGATCGAGGAAAGCGAGATCGCAGCGCCGCGGCGGGCGGGGCAGGCGGGTCGCATCGCCGGTCATGACCGAGACGCGGTCTTCGGCGCCCAGGCGCGCAGCGGCCTCGGCCAAGCGCGCGGCAATTTCCGGCGCGGTGTCGATGAACGACGCGAACGCCGCGCCGCGCGACAGGGCTTCGAAGCCGAACGCGCCGGTGCCGGCGAACAGATCGGCGACGACGGCGCCCGGCAGCCGGAAGCCGCGCTCGGTGAAGCCGTGCGCCAGCCGGTTGAACACCGCCTCGCGGGCGCGCGCCGAGGTCGGGCGCACCTCGAATCCCGCCGGCACGGCGAGTTTTCGCCCGCGCCAAGCCCCGGCGATGATGCGCACCTCGCCCGGCGCCGACGCGCGCGCCGGGCCGGGCGCGTCACCGCGCCGCGGCGGCCGGCTTGGCTTTGCGGGGCGGGCGCTTTTTTTCGTCATGGCGGTGCGGCGGCGATGGAGCGGTTTTCTGCCGGTGGCGGCCAAGCTGTTCCTTGAGCACCTTGCCCGGAACTTCCTCGATTTCGCCGCGCGGCAGCGTGCCCAACTGGAACGGGCCGTAGGCCAGGCGGATCAGCCGCGTCACCCTCAAGCCCAGGGCCTCCAGAACCTTGCGGATCTCGCGGTTCTTGCCTTCCTTCAAGGCCATGGTCAGCCAGGCGTTTGCCGCGCCCTGGCTCTTGTCGAGCTGGGCGACGATCGGGCCGTAGCGCACGCCCTCGACCGTCATGCCAGCCGCCAGCTGCGTCAACATCGCCTCGCGCACCGTGCCGTGCACGCGCACCCGGTAGCGCCGCGTCCAGCCGCGCGACGGATGCTCCAGTTCACGCGCCAGCCCGCCGTCATTCGTCAGCAGCAGAAGGCCCTCGGAGGTCAAATCGAGCCGCCCGACGCTCACCACCCGCGGCAGATCCTTCGGCAGCGTCTCGAATACGGTCTGGCGGCCCTTCTCGTCGCGGTGCGTGGTGACCAGGCCGGCCGGCTTGTGGTAGCGCCACAGCCGCGGCCGGTCGGGCGCGGGGATCGGCGTGCCGTCCACCGCCACCACGTCGGCGGCCGAGACATTGCGCGCGGGCGAGGTGAGTTTCACGCCGTTGACGCTGACGCGACCGTCGGCGATCCACTTCTCGGCGTCGCGGCGCGAGCACAGCCCGGCACGGGCCAGCACCTTGGCAACGCGTTCGCCGGCGAATTCCGAGCCACCCGCGCTCATCACCGGCACGCCGCGACCATGGCCTGGAAAATGCGCGCGTCGGCCGGGCTGATGTGGAACTCCGGGTGCCATTCCACGCCCAGGCAGAAGCGCCGCGACGGATCCTCGATGCCCTCGATCACGCCATCGGGCGCCACCGCGTTGACCACCAGGTTGTTCGGCACCGTCTTCACGGCCTGGTGATGGGCGCTGTTGACGGCGGTCTCGGTCAGGCCGGCGATGCGGTGCAACAGCGTGCCGGGCGTGATCGCGATGGCATGGCCCGGCTCGTTGCGCGGGTTGGGTTGCTCATGAGCCAGCGCGCCGGGCACTTCGTCGGGAATGTGCTGGATCAGCGTCGCGCCCAAGATCACCGCCAGCAACTGCTCGCCGCCGCAGATGCCGAGCACGGGCTTGTCGGCGGCCAGCATCGCCTTGGCGATGCCCAATTCGAAAGCGGTGCGCGCCTGCTTCAACGTGACCGTGGCGTGCCGCGTGGCCGCGCCGAACAGCGCGGGGTCGACGTCGAACGCGCCGCCGGTGATCACCAGTCCGTCGATCAGGCCGGCATAGCGGTCGACCAGGGACGGTTCGTGCGGCAGCACCACCGGCACGCCGCCGGCGGCTGTCACCGCCGCGCAGTAGTTCTGGCGCAGGGCGTACCACGGAAACTTCGAGTAGCCGCCCGGCTGCTCGCTGTCGAGGGTGATGCCGATGACGGGCGCGGACATGAGTTCAGGATGTCAAAAGTGCGGAAACGATACGCAGCGAAATGCGGCCCGTTCTCTCACAGGGCCGGCGCGCACGCCACGGAAATCAGGCGTTTGGGAGTTCCAACCTCAGCCGGGCGAGCGGCCGTAGGCGCGTGCGGCGGTCGCCGCGGTCGCGGTCGGCAGGCCGGCGCGGCTGGTGAACTGATCGACCAGCGCGGTCGACCAGTCGGCGCCGGCAAAGCCCGCCGCCGGCAGATCCTGCTGCGTCGGCTCGTCGTCGCCGATCATCGACATCGGCTGCGCGGCGATCATGCGCGCCAGTTCCTGCATCAGGTACCAGCTGAGCGACATGCGCTCGGCATCGCCCGCCGACACCGCGGCGCTGAGATCGAACGGATCGGACGGGCGGCGGATGCGCGTGGGCGCTTCGGCGCCGGCCACTCCGCCGGCAGACGGCGCCGGCCGGGCCGCTTCGGCGGCGCGGGCGTTATCGTCGTCGGCCCAGGCCGACGCGACATCGGCGAAGCGCTCGAGCTGGGCCTCGAAGCGGCCGCGGATCAGCTCGATCACCTGGCGCACGGTGCGCGGCGCGCCGCTGTCGGCATAGAACACCGACCGGTTGGCCTTGGCCGCGTCAGGCACCACGTGCGCGGCGTAGATGTTGGGCCCGCTGTCGGCGGCGGTCAGCAGGCTGGCCGCGCCCTTGGCGCCCAGGAAGTGGGCGAGATACAGCTCGGGCGCGTCGGGTTCGCGCCCCAGCGCGGTGGTGATCGATTGGGCGTTGTCGCGGGCGTATGCGGCCGCGGCCAGCGCCGAGACTTCGGGGTCCTGGCGCAGGGCGAGCAGATCGGCCTCGGCGCGCTTGTCGAGCACCGTCAGCCGCCCGCCGGGCGAGGTCAGGATGCGGCCCGCGACATCTCTCAGGCCCAGCTCGTCGGCATGGCGCTTGACCACGTCCAGCCAGGTGCCGCGGGTGAACTGGAACAGCCCCTTGGCGCTGGAGGTCGTGGCCGCGGCGTCGGCGTCGAGGCCGCTTTCCTGGGCGGCCTTGGCCAACAGGTACTGGAAGCTCACGCCCGACTGCGCGCTGGCGACCTGGATGCCCTGCAAGGTCGCGCGCGGCACTGTGCTGCCGGCGACCCTGACCGCATCGGAAACGGCATGAACCATGGTGTGCCCCCAATCTGATGTCGGGGTCCGCTGCTCTTGACCGCGAAACTGTAGAGGCGGGGGGTTACCGAATTCTTACCTTTCGTTAACCCCTTCGCCCGGCTTGACGTTCTTCGCCTCGGCGGCGACGGTGAATGATGACCAAGGTCTCCGCCGATCCCCAGCCCGACGCCATGGAACGCGCTTTCGCCGAGGCGGCGGCGGCGGCGGCGCGCGGCGAGGTGCCGGTGGGCGCGGCGGTGGCCGATGCCGCCGGCCGGGTCGTCGCGGCGGCCGGCAACGAGGTCGAAGCCCGCACCGACCCCACCGCTCATGCGGAGATGCTGGCCCTGCGCGCGGCCTCGGACGCTTTGGGAACACCGCGACTGGTCGACTGCGACCTTTACGTGACGCTGGAGCCGTGCCCGATGTGCGCCACGGCCGCATCGTTCGCGCGCGTGCGCCGGGTGGTGTTCGCCGCCTACGACCCCAAGGGCGGCGGGGTCGAGCACGGCCCGCGCATTTACACGCACCCCACCTGCCACCATCGCCCCGAGGTGATCGGCGGCGTGCAGGGCGGTCGGGCCGAGGCGCTGTTGAAAGAATTCTTTGCGCGGCGCCGGTGAGGCATTAGTTTCAGCCCATGACCCGGCACACTTTCATTCTCGGCCTGCTGTTCGCGCTGCTGGCGCCGTTGCCGGCGATCGCCCAGCAGGGCGGCATCGGCTACGGCGGCGCGAAAGTGCAGTTGCAGCCGATGATGGTGCCGACCCGCAACTCCGCCGGCGACGTGCGCTACGAGGTGCTGACGGTGCGGGTCGTGCTCGACGTCGGCGAACGCGAACGGCCGGCGTGCTTTTCGGTGCCCTACGTACACGAGGCGATGCTGTCGTACCTGTATCATGCCAACCTGACGCCGGCCGACCTGATCGGCCAGCGGCAGGAAGTGCTGGCCAAGAACCTGTTGGCAGTGGCGATCAAGGCGACCGACCGCGGTTACTATTCGGCGGTCGAGATCGTCAGCGAAGGCAGCCAGGCGATGGACCCGAAATCGCAGACGCTGTCGAACCAGTGCAAGTAAAGCGCGGCGCGCAAACGGCCAGCAATTCGCCGGTCCAGACAACATGCGCGTCACCCTGGACAAGCCGGGCCGACGCGTCAGCGAAGGCCGGCGCGATCCAGGGTCCAGGGACGCGAAACACAGCAACACCAGAAAACTCTGGATGCCGGGTCGAGCCCGGCATGACAACTTTTTTCAGGCCAGCGCCGCCAGGCCGTCGAGTCCGCGCCGCCACACCGCCAGGCACCGCGCCAGCACCTGGGCCTGCCACGCCGCGTCGGCGGGATAGAACATCCGCTTCAACTCGGCCTTGATGGCGCGGCCCTGGTCCGAAAGGATCTCGCCGTGCTGGTGCAGCCAGTTGTCGGCGCGAATGGCGCGCAGCATGTCGTCGACCGGATAGGTGCCGAATTCCAGCGTGTTGCCGTAGACCGCGGCCGGCGCCAGCAGTTTGGCGAGGCCGGTCAGGTTGTAGCCGTCATGCACGCCGGAGCCCGGCGCCGCGGCCATCACCCGTACGTCGTCGCCCCAGACCGCGTGCGCCTGGGTGACGCTGGGCGCGCCTTCATCGCCGACGCAATAGCTTTCGCCGTGCCCGAACGGGCCCAGGCCGGTGTGAATGTCGAGGATCGCCACGTGCCGGGCGGCGGCGCAGTACAGACCGAGAATCTTGAGGATGGTCTCGCGCGACCACGACGGCCGGACGCCGCCAAAAAACACCCCATCCGGATGCGAGTATTGCCCGCCCATGATGGCGCGATTGAGCGCGGCGCGGCCGTGCCGCTCGGCATAGGCCGCCAGCACCGCGTCGGCAGCGGCGACATCCTCGGGCGTCCAGCGCGGCGGGCAGATGGCCGCGGCCAACTCCTCGTAGGCCGGCTTGCGCGGCCGGGCCCGGCTGAAGTCGGCGAAGTTGCGGTTGAGGTCGACGTTGTCCTCGGTGACGCGGCGCACCCAGGCGAAGCCGTGCGGGTTGACCGCGTGCAAGATCAACACCGAGATGCCCTCGGGCACGCGGGTGTGCTCGCCGCGGGACAGCCAGGCGACCTGGGCCGCTGACCCGGCGAACCCTTCGACACCGTGGGTGCCCGACATCACCACGAAGACCTTGTCCGCCCGGCATGGCGAGGAGGCGTCGGGGCACAGGGTGACGACGTCGAGCGCGAGCGATTCGCCGGCCGGGCCGGTATACGGATGCTCGTGGCTCGCCACCGCCAGTCCGGCGGTGGCGGCGGCATCGCGGAAACGGGCGCGGGCTCCGGCATAGTCCTCGGCGAAATAGTTGTCGAGCGACATGGGTCCGGCCCCGCCGTTCAGCGCGCCGTCGCGCGCGGACGCTCGGGGGCGCTCTCCCGCGCCAGCGCGCGCCAGCCAATGTCGCGGCGGTAGAACCCGTCGGGCCAGCGGATCAGGTCGACCGCGCGATAGGCGCGCGACTGGGCCTCGGCCACCGTCCGGCCCAGGGCGGCGATGCCCAGCACGCGTCCGCCCTGCGCCGTGATCGCGGCCTTGCCGTCGATGGTCGTGGCCTTGGTGCCGGCGTGGAACACCTGCACGCCCTCGACACCCGCCGCGGCCTCCAGGCCCGCGATCGGCGTGCCCTTGCGATAGACGCCGGGATAGCCCTTGGCCGCCATGACCACTACCAAGGCCGTTTCGTCGCGCCAGCGCAGATCGAAAGTGGAAAGCTGCCCGTCGGCGGCGGCCACCAACGCCGGCAGGATGTCTGACTTCAGCCGCATCATCAGCGCCTGGCATTCGGGGTCGCCGAAGCGCACGTTGAACTCAATCACGCGCGGGCCGGTGGCGGTGATCATCAGCCCGCAGAACAAGACGCCGGTGAACGGCGTGCCGGCCGCGGCCATGGCCGCCATGGTCGGGCGCACGATCTCGGCCATGATGCGGTCCTGCATCGCCGCGTCGACCACGGGCGCGGGCGAGTAGGCGCCCATGCCGCCAGTGTTGGGGCCAGTGTCGCCGTCGCCGACGGCCTTGTGGTCCTGGGCGGCGGCCAGCGGCAGGGCGGTGGTGCCATCGATCAGGGCGAAGAAACTGGCTTCCTCGCCCTCGAGAAACTCCTCGATCACCACTTCGTCGCCGGCCGCGCCGAAGTCCTTGGCGGTCATGATGGTATCGACCGCGCGGTTGGCCTCGCCGACCGTCTTGCAGATGATGACACCTTTGCCGGCGGCCAAGCCGTCGGCCTTGACCACGATCGGCGCGCCCTTACGGGCAATGAACGCCTTGGCCGCGCTGGCGTCGGTGAAGCGCCCGTACCACGCGCCGGGAATCCCGTGCCGCGCCAACAGGTCGCGGGTGAACCCTTTGGAGCCTTCCAGGCGCGCGGCCGCGGCCGACGGGCCGAAGGTCTTGATGCCGGCGGCGCGCAGCCTGTCGGCCAGGCCCGCCACCAAAGGTGCCTCGGGGCCGATCACGACGAAGTCGATCCGCCGGTCCTTGGTCAGCGCGACAATGCCGTCGATGTCTTCGGCCGCCACGGAGACGCACTCCGCCACCTCGGCGATGCCGGCGTTGCCCGGCGCGCAGATCAGCGCATCGCACAGGGGCGAGGCGGCGATGGCCCAGCACAGGGCATGTTCGCGTCCGCCGCCGCCGACCACCAGAACCCGCATCGCGAAAACCTTCTCCGCCCGGCGCGTGACGCCGGGATATTTGTCGCCGCCTTCATAGCACAGCATTCAACGGTTGCGAGTGCCGCTTGGCGGGTGACCCGGGGCCGTGCAAGAACTAGACATGGCCTCGATCCGTCATCGGTTCGCCGTGCTTGCCACGGTCTTGTTGGTGGTGCTGTGCGGCGCCGGCGCGCCGCAGGCCGCGCAGACTTTGCGCGTCGGCATGACGACGCTGCCGCCCAGCCTGTTCAACCCCTATGCCACCACCGGGCTGCCCTACGTCTATGTCTGGAGCGCGGTGTTCGACGGCCTGACCTACATCGACGAACAGGGCGAGGTGAAGCCGTGGCTCGCCACCGGCTGGGAGAACCTCGATCCGCTGACCTGGCGCATCACCCTGCGCGACGACGTGGTATTCTCCGACGGCACGCCGATGATGTCGGATGCGGTCGTGGCGGTTGGTGAATTCCTGACCAGCCCCGCGGCTACCAAGGAAGTGGTGGCGCGCATGATGTCGTTCATCGACACCGTGCGGGCGGTGGACACGCACACCGTGGAGATCGTCACCAAGGCGCCGACGCCGACGCTGCCGCGCTTTCTGCCGCAGTTCTACGTGGTCCAGCCCGAGCACTTCCGCCGTCTGGGGCTCGAGGGTTTCGCCCGCGATCCCATCGCCACCGGACCGTTCGCGGTCGAGCGCATCGCCGCCAACAAGGTGACGTTCCGCGCCCACGACCGCGCCTGGCGGCCGCCCAGGGTGGCGCGCCTGGAGATCATCACCTCGCCCGACGCCTCGGCCCGGCGCATGGCGGTCGAGGCTGGGCAAATCGACCTGGCGCTTGGCATCGGGCCGGACGAGGTGCACGCCATCGAGGCGATCGGCGGTACCGGATTTTCCTGGCGCGATGCCGGCATCTGGGCCTACCAGTTCAACGGCAACCGCGACGGCCAATACCAGTTCGCGCCGTTCCGCGACATCCGGGTGCGGGAAGCGCTCAACCTGGCCGTTGATCGCCAGGCCATCATCGACACATTGCTGGACGGCCGGTCCGTGCCCGCCACCCACCCGGCGCCCGAAGGCGTTTACGGCTTCGATCCCGACCTGCCGCCGATTCCCTACGACCCCGACAAGGCCCGGCGCCTGCTCGCCGAGGCCGGTTTCGGGAATGGCTTCGCGTTCACCGCCGAGGCCACCGTCGGCGGCGGCGCCAACGACGGCGCCATTCACCAGACCGTGGCCCAGTACCTGGCCGCCATCGGTGTGCGCATGAACATCCAGGTCATCACGCCCAACCAGCTGATCCGCAACGTCGTCGAGGGCACCTGGACGGCCGACGCGTTCGGTCTGCACTACAACTTCGAACCCACCGCCGATGTGCTGCGCGCGCTCGATACCGCGTCGTGCCTGTGGCACAGTCCGTGGTACTGCAACGCGGCCGTCATGCCCGATATCCGCGCCGCCCAGGTGACGTTCGATCCGGCCCAGGGCCTCGCGGCGCGCCGGCGGATCATGGCCGCCTACCGCTGGGATTGGCCCGGCATCTACATGCACCAGGCGGTGCGCTTCGCCGCCGCGCGCAAGGGCGTGAGCGGGCTCAAGGTGGTCAACAACTTCATCCAGTACGACCTGCTGGACATGAAATGAACGACTCTGCCCCCTCCGATGCCGCCGGCACCAACCTGCCGGCCTTCACCGTCAGCGAGATTTCCGCCGCGCTGCGCCGCACGGTCGAAGACGCTTACGGCTTTGTGCGGGTGCGCGGCGAGATTTCCCAGCCCAAGGTAGCCGCCTCCGGGCACTGCTATTTACGCCTGAAGGACGAAGCCGCGGTGCTCGACGGCATCATCTGGCGCGGCGCCCTGGGCAAGCTCGCGCTGAAACCGGAAGAGGGGCTGGAGGTCATCGCCACCGGGCGCATCACCACCTATCCGGGCCGCTCCAGCTATCAGATCATCATCGAATCCCTGGAGATGGCCGGCGTCGGCGCGCTGCTCAAGCTGCTGGAGGAGCGCCGCAAGACGCTGGCCGCCGAGGGCCTGTTCGACGCCGACCGCAAGAAACCGCTGCCCTATCTGCCCGGCGTGATCGGCGTGATCACCTCGCCGACCGGCGCGGTGATCCGCGACATCCTGCACCGGATTTCCGACCGCTTCCCGCGTCGCGTGCTGCTGTGGCCGGTCAAGGTGCAGGGCGAGGGCGCGGCGGCCGAAGTGGCGGCGGCGATCGCCGGCTTCAACGCGCTCGACCCGGCCGGGCCGATCCCGCGCCCCGACGTGCTGATCGTCGCGCGCGGCGGTGGCAGCCTGGAGGATCTGTGGGCGTTCAACGAGGAAGTGGTGGTGCGGGCCGTCGCCGCCTCGGCCATACCGCTGATCTCGGCCGTCGGCCACGAAACCGACACCACCCTGATCGACCACGCCGCCGACCGGCGCGCGCCGACCCCGACCGCGGCCGCTGAGATGGCCGTGCCGGTGCGCCTGGACCTGGTTGCCGACGTGGGCCAGCACGCTACGCGACTGGTGCAGGCCGTCGCGCGCATGCTGGAACAGCACCGCCTCCACCTCGACGGCCTGGTGCGCGGCATTCCGCGGCTGGAGTCCATCGTCGCCGACAAGTCCCAGGCCCTCGACGGTCTCGCCGAGCGGTTGAAGCTGGCGCCGGCGAAGCTGATCGACGGTAAGCGGCGCGACCTCGACGTGCTGCTGGCGCGGCTCAACCTCGAC
>JANRJB010000434.1:0-1988 GCA_033764265.1 Rhodospirillaceae bacterium
CGATCACCGCTTCGATCAGCGCCAGCTCGTCTTCCCCGACGCCGGCTGCTCTGGCGTCGGCAAGAAAGCTCGGCGTGTGAATCACGGACTGCATGGTCGGAAATTGCGGGCTACGCGTAGTCTCGTCAAGCGCTGTCCCTAGTTCGACAGCCGGAGTTTATCTCCCCGCATGGAGAACGGATCGATCTCGACGCGGATTGCGCGGACCTTCACGACTGGCGCCTTGGTGATCTTGCCGCGCTTCACCAGACCGATCAGCCCTGCGTCGCTGAGCTTCTTCAACGTGCGCGTGAGATTGGGCTGGGCGCGGCCGCTGAGGCGCACCAGATCGGCCACGGATTGCGGGCGCTTGTCGCGGATCAGGCGCAGCAGCGCGCGGTTGTCGCTGGTCAGCAGCCGCGTGTAGGCGTCGACCGTCTCGTAGCTGACGCCGCCGGCGTCGCGCGGCGCCGGGCGCTCGCCGCGCGCCACCGATTTCATCTCGGCGATCACGTCGCCGAAGCGCTGGACCTTTGGTTTCGCCATCGTCATGTCTCCTTCTCGCCGGTCGCGATCACGTCGCCACCGACGCCCAACTCCTTCAATCGCCGCTCGACCGCGCGCTGGAAGTCGTCGAGCAGGGTGGCGGCGTCCACGAAGCGATAGGGCCGGCCGCGATCCGCCGCGTCGCGGTGCCAGTGATCGTCCGCCCTGGGCCGCCGCTTGCCTGGCCCGCCTGATTGGGGCGGTGCATGGGCGTTGTCGAACCCCAGTAGGCGCTTCCCGCCCGGCGCGTGCAGGGTGAAGGAATAGGCGATGCCATGCGGTCGCTGCGCCGTGCCCTCGGTCCGCCGGATCTCGAACTTCACCCAGTAGCCCTTCTCGAAGCGATGGATTCGCCCGTCGAAGGCCAGCAGGTATTCGAGGCCATGGTCCATCAAACGGACCATACCATATCATCACAGGATATGAAATAGGCGACCCACGACGATCGAACGACGCGGGACGGCAAATCCGGAGGGTCGGCCCTGCGTCCTTCCTACTTCGTCGCCTGCTTCAGGAACGCGATCAGCGCGGCGCGGTTCTCGGGCTTGGGCACGCCGGGGAAGGCCATGCGGTTGCCGGGGATGAAGGTCTTGGGGTTGGCCATGTAGGTGTCGAACTGCTTCTCGTCCCACACGATGCCGGCCTTGGTCATCGCCTCGGAGAACTTGTAGCCTGGCTTGGTGCCTGATTTGCGGCCGAAGAGCCCGTGCAAATTGGGGCCCAGGCGGTCGGCGCCGCCGGCCTCCAGCGTGTGGCAGGCCTTGCACGGCGCGAACACCTTCTCGCCCTGCGCGACGAGGTCGGCGTCGGACGTCGTTGCGCTTGCCGTGGTGTTGGCGCTTGCGGCTGACGCCGCGGGCGCGGCGGGCGCGGCGGGGGCCGCAGGTGCTGCCGCCGTTTGCGTCGCCGGCGCCGCAGGCGCTGCTACAGGCGCGGGCGTCACGGGGGCGCCCGGCGCGGCGGGTGGTGCGCTTGCCGCTGAAGCGGCGGGGGCAGCTTGCGCGGCGCTCGCGGCTGGCGCCGGACTCTTTGCGCTCGCGGCAGCCGCCGCTGGGGCGGGAGCGGGGCGGGCCAGCACCTTCGCCGCCTGCTCGGCGCTGAGCGGCTTCAGCTCGGCCGTCGCGGTCATCGCCGGCGGGGCGGCGTGCTGCTCCTGGGCGTGATGCGTGCCGACCCGGCCGACCGCCAGGAACACCACTGCGCCGGCGGCCAGCCCGGCCACGGCGCCGATCGTCAAGTCTCTCACCGCTGTCCTCTTCCCTTCCGGTCCGCTCGGAATTTGTCTGTTGGTTGCTTGTCCCCAAGTATCGGCAGGCCGGCCTGCCCGGGCAAGCCGGGGCGATTGCGGCGGCCTGTCGCGGGGTTTTCCCCGTCCCGCGCGGGGACGCGCCAGGGAACCCACGGGGCCGGGATGCGCGGGGTTGGGGAAGTGGCTTAAGGGGTGTTGCCGCCTGGGTTGCGGC